>SKXS01000012.1 GCA_007128345.1 Spirochaetia bacterium | reverse complement strand
CAGGATCGGGAGAGCTGTCCGTTTCATAACGAAGCCTCCCGGAAATGGTGCCTGAGACGGTCAGAGAGCACACGAAGAGCAAAGATGCACAGGATAAATACCACGGCAGGTATGAATACCTGATCCCATTGACTTCTGATAATGTGATGCCGTGCATCCCTGAAGAGCGTGCCCCAGCCTTGGACGGGCATGAGTTCACCGATCCGTCCTTCAGGACGGAAGAGCCTGCCGATGAAGCTCAGGTTTACCTCCAGGATGATCATGTCTATGGCAATCTCTGTGAGCGTAAGACTGAATCTGCGCTTTATGTTCGGCAGGATGTGCCTGAAGAGGATGGTCCAGAATCCGCAGCCGAGCAGATGTGCGTACTCTATGTACTCACTGCCCAGAAGGCGGATCACATCGAAGCGGATGATCCTGAACATTCTGATCGAAGCGATGAGTCCGAAAGGAATAAGTACCGAAAGGGGATGTCCGTCAAAGAAAGATGAAACGAGAATGTAGATGATCACCGATGGAAAAATCTCTAACGACCTGACGGAGTGATCCAGGGCGGAGCTTCGTGAAAGTCCGGAGAAAATCCCCAAAACAGCACCGAGAAGTGACCCGATACAGGCTGCGGCCGCCGGAATAAGCGCATAGCGTGATGCGAGGAGGCTGCGCCCGATGATGCTTCCTGGGGCCCACAGGGCATCCCACCAGGAGAGCTCAACAGCTGAGCGCCGGAACATGGCGCTTTGGGCAACCTGCTCGGGGACAAACCATGAACCGCCCAGGATTGCAATAACCGCGGCACATGCGATCCAGAATCTGACATCCCGGATATATGATGAACCGCGGGGAGATAGCTTGGGATCCTCTGCATACCCCTCCGGTGTGACTACAGAAGGAGCTTCAGAGAGCTCGAGAGGATCGACTGCCTTATGCTGGAATCCGCCATGTTCACGGTTCTTAAGCAGTACTGCAATGCCGAAAAGCAGAATCATGGCAAAGACAATGAGTCCGATTACAGGAGCAATGGCGCCACCTGAAAACCCTCCTATCATGTGCGAGAGCTGGCCGAGCACGGGAAGCAGAAGCAGTATAAGAAACCCCTGCAGTTTGGCAGTGAAACGCGGCGCTTTCGTTGCTGATGCGCCCGGCGGCTCCGGGAGCAGGAGCTTCACTACGGTGCGAAATCCGTACTGGATGATGATGGAGATAATGCCGAGATAGGTCACGGCGGCCTGAGCTGTCTTTGAGTCAACCACTGATATGTAGGTTGTCCTGGAGTACGGTTCTATGGCAATGGTCCCCAGCCCCGGGTACACGAACACCCGCTCAATGATCACCATCATGGTGATGAAGACCGGCATGTACACTCCCGTCTGAAGCAGGGCCTCTGCCCATACAGGCCGGGAAAGCTGCCTGGAAAAGATCGTCTTTTTTGTGAGGCCCTGGCTCAGTGCGGTAATTATGTAGGGTTCCCGGGACAACGCCTGCACACGGTCCTGGAGCATGCTGCTGAGCACAACTGTAGGAAACAGGTATAAGCAGATGTAGGGAAGCACCAGGTGATACAGACGGTCAGCGATCTGGAATAGAAAAGCCAGGTCAGCATGACCGGGGGATGATACCCCGCTTATGGGGAACCACCGGGTAGTCATGGAAATACCCAGGAGCACAAAGGCAATCCAGTAGCCCGGTATGGAGGCAAGAACCCGGGATGCTCCGTGGATACTCCTGAAGAACCAGGGATTGCTCCGAATGAAGTACAACCTGGCTGCACCGTAGGCGGTTGCTGCAGCAGCCAGCAGGGGCGGCAGAAAAAGCAGAAGCGAGTGGGTCAAAGCAGGACGTATGAAGAAGGAGACCTGGACGCCGTCGGCGCGTGTCCCGAGGTCAAACCGAACGAGACTGCCGATATAAGAGAAATACCTTGAGAGTATATGCTCATGATAATACGTACTCTGGAAGTAGATTTCATAGAGTACGAACGTGACCGTCACGAAAAACAGGAGCATGATCACGCACTCGATAATCACCGCAGAAGCACGCACCAGCCTTGAACTCACGGATATACCCCTTCCTTTTTAAGTTTAGCTATATCAGTCCAGGAAGCAGCCTGCAGGAGTTCCCTCGTGTAGGCATGATGGGGAGTGGTCAGCACCTGTGCGGCAGGCCCCTCTTCAACTACCATGCCCTGCCGCATGACGATGATTCGTTCGCACAGCTGGGATGCAGCGGCCAGGTCATGGGTGACGAAGACTAAAGCGAACCCCAGTGATTGCTGAATCATGTTCAGCAGGGAAATCACTCCGGCCTGGATGGATACATCCAGCGAAGACACCGCTTCATCGGCAAACAGGATCATTGGAGAGACTGAAATGCTCCGGGTGATGCTCAGGCGCTGCTTCTGTCCGCCGCTGAAGTGCCGGGGATAGCGCTTACACACATCCTTGTGCAGCCCCACCTGTGCCAGGAGGGAGTGGATCACTTCCATGCGTTGGGTTTCAGAAAGACTTGTGAGTTCCTTCAGGGGTTCCTGGAGGTTGCGCTGCATGCGTATGTTCGGGTTGAACGAACCTGCCGGATTCTGGAAAATGATCTGCATGCGGCGCTTCGCTTCACGAAGCTGTACCGCGTCCATCCGGGAGGTGTCAAGCCCGTCAACGAGGACCTCTCCGGCAGTGACCGGCAGCAGGCCCAGGCAGGTTTTCACCAAGGTGGACTTGCCGCTGCCGCTTTCTCCGACAATTCCAATGGACTCATGTGTGCGAAAGGTGAGGGAGACCCCGTCAAGCGCACGCACCCCGTTGGGATACTCAACGGTAACAGAAGAGAGTTCCAAAATCGGCTTTGTCTCCTGGGATTTTCGGGGAAATGTCCTGGTGCTCAGCACAGGGACCGACGAGATAAGCGACTGCGTGTAGCTGTGACGCGGATACGATATGACCTGTGCGGCTGCGCCGCGTTCAACGATCCTGCCGCCGTTCATCACCAGAACATCGCGGGTCATTGCCGCTACCAGCCCTACATCATGGCTGACCAGCAGCAGACCCATCGTGTGCCTGTTTGCCGCAACTGCTACGGTCTCCATGATCCGCATCCGGGTCGTCACGTCCAATGAGGTGGTCGGTTCATCCGCAATGAGCAGTTCCGGCTGTCCGGCCAGGGCAAGGCCGATCATTACCCGCTGGGCCATGCCGCCGCTGAGTTCCCTGGGAAAGGAACGCAGGATTCTTCTGCTGGGAGGCAGCTGCACCTCCAGCAGGATCTCTTCGGTACGCCGGCGGATTTCGCTTGCCCGCTTGATGCCCATTGAAGAAAAGCGCAGGGCAAAGTGTCCGGCGATGGTTGTATGGGGGGTAAGGGCAGGCACCGGTTCCTGGAAAACGTACGCGCACTTGGTGCGTCGTACCGATTCAACAGCCGCACGATCTGAATGGAGCATATCAACGCCGAAGGCTGTGACTGATCCTGAATCAACCCGGCCGCCGAGATCACCGACGAGCCCGGTCAGTGAGTAGCAGGTGACGCTTTTCCCGCTGCCGCTTTCTCCGATGATCCCGGTACTGCTCCCTGCTTCGAGTGATAGATCAATGTTATCTACCGCGACGGTTCGCTTCTTTCCTCCCGGAGACGGAAAGCTGACTGTGAGGCTGCGAACTGATACCATTTCCTGTATACCGTCTTGCATCGCTTCAACCGTGATGGCGTGGGTTATCCCAGTGTATGGACCGCGATGGGCTTTGTCAATCATATTCCTTCACCCGATGGGTTTTCCTTACCGCAGGACATACCGGATGAAGCCGAAGGTATTGACACCGTGCGCCCTGAAGCGTTACAACAACATATTACCATGAACCCATACGCTATGCCGTCCCTCATCAGAGCATCAATTCCATACAGGTACAAAAAATCATACAGGAGATCATGCCATGGCTAAAACAGATGAAATAAGAACAGGACTATCCTTCGATGATGTGCTCCTGGTCCCCGCCAGGTCATCAATCCTCCCCAAGGATGTTGATCTGACCACCCGGGTAACCCGAAACGTGCAGATCAATATCCCGATCGTCAGTGCGGCCATGGACACGGTCACCGAAGCAGCCCTGGCAGTGGCACTGGCCAGGGAAGGCGGCATAGGCATCATCCACAAGAACCTTTCCGCTGAAGAGCAGGCCATGGAAGTGGACAAGGTCAAGCGGTCCCAGTCGGGGATCATCACTACCCCGATATCCCTGAAGCCCTGGGACAAGGTGGGAAAGGCGGCTTCGCTCATGAAGCGCTACCATATATCAGGAATTCCCATTACCGATGATGACGGGCACCTGGTGGGTATCCTTACCAACAGGGACCTGCGTTTCCACACGGACTTCACCATACGGATCGAAGAAGCCATGACTAAGGAAGGTCTGGTCACCGCACCCCCGGGAACCAGCCTTGATGAGGCAATGAAGATTCTCCACACCTATCGCATTGAGAAGCTTCCTCTGGTGAACAGCAAGGGAATCTTGGTCGGACTGATTACATTCAAGGATATCATCAAGGCAAGGGACTTCCCTAACAGCTGCAAGGATGATACCGGACGCCTCCGCGTGGGAGCTGCAGTAAGTGCAGGGAGAGAGAAGGAACTTCCGAGGGCCCAGGCGCTTGTGGATGCGGAAGCTGACCTCCTGGTAGTTGACAGCGCTCACGGACACAGCGTCCTTGTGGCCGATACGGTGCGTATCCTCAAATCCCATTTCCCGAATATGGACATCCTGGCAGGCAATGTAGTGACCGCCGAGGGGGCGGCTGACCTCATTGCTGCCGGAGCTGACGGGGTGAAGGTGGGGGTAGGACCTGGGTCCATCTGCACAACCAGGGTGGTCGCCGGTGTGGGAATGCCCCAGCTCACCGCCGTACTTGATACAGTACAGACTGCATGCAAAGCGGGTGTTCCCGTTATAGCCGACGGGGGGATCAAGTTCAGCGGCGACGTTGTGAAGGCCCTTGCCGGAGGCGCTCATGCAGTGATGATCGGCAACCTCTTTGCGGGGACGGAGGAGAGTCCCGGTGAGATGATCACCTATATGGGAAGGAACTACAAGATCCATCGGGGCATGGGTTCAATTCGGGCCATGCAGAAGGGAAGCAAGTCCCGGTACATGCAGTTCGAGAGCGAAGCCGATAAGCTGGTGCCTGAAGGAATCGAAGGACGTGTGCCCTTCAGGGGACCGCTGTCAGCCTATGTATATCAACTGGTGGGGGGAGTTCGCTCAGGTATGGGGTACTGCGGGTGCAGCACCATCAAAGAGCTCCAGGAGAAGGTCACCTTTGTGCAGGTGACCCAGGCTGGACTGATAGAGGGACATCCCCATGACATCACTATCACTGAAGAGCCCCTGAACTACCAAATTACGAGGTGATCATGAAACAGCAGGAAACCATCCTGGTCTTGGACTTTGGCGCACAGTACAGTCAGCTTATTGCCAGGCGTGTACGGGAAGCGGGCGTCTATAGCCAGATCATCCCATTCAACGCATCCCTAGAGGAGATCACCTCCTTCCAACCGAAGGGAATCATCCTCAGCGGCGGCCCGGCGACTGTGCATGAACCGGGTGCTCCCCAACCTGATAAAGAACTCCGCACCCTGGGCATTCCCATCCTGGGTATATGCTACGGGCTGCAGGTGCTGGCCATGGCATACGGAGGGAACGTCTCTCGGCCGGACAAACGTGAGTATGGCCTAGCACACCTGACCAGGCGCAGTGAGTCAGTCCTACTTGATGGAATACCGGACAGCAGTGAGGTATGGATGAGCCACGGCGATGCGGTGGACAGCCTCCCTGAAGGTTTTACCGTTACCGGCAGTACGGAGAATTGCCCGTTCGCGGTTCTGGAGGACAATCAGAGATCATGTTACGGTGTTCAGTTTCATCCCGAGGTGGTGCATACCCCTTCCGGTAAGCGCATTATAGAAAACTTTGTCCGCGGTATATGCGGGTGCTCTTCGTCATGGAGCATGGGTTCGTTTGTAGAGCAGGCTGTAGCGGAGATACGAGAGACTGTGGGGAGCCGACAGGTTGTCTGCGGACTCAGCGGAGGGGTTGATTCCAGTGTTACCGCAGCGCTCATACACCGGGCTGTAGGCGACCAGCTGCAGTGTGTATTCGTTAATCACGGACTGCTTCGTAAAGGTGAGGGCGAACTCGTACAGCGGGTATTTAGGGATACATTTCATATGCAGCTTGTGTATGTAGATGCTGAAGACCGGTTTCTCTCTGAACTTGCCGGGGTGACTGACCCGGAACGTAAGCGCAAGATCATCGGCAAGATCTTTATTGATGTCTTTGAGGAAGAGGCGTCCAAATTGGGGAAGATCGGCTTCCTTGCCCAGGGAACGCTCTACCCTGACGTGATTGAGAGCGTTTCAGCATCCGGGGGACCATCTGTTACCATCAAGAGTCACCACAATGTCGGGGGGCTCCCGGAGAACCTCAAGTTCAGTCTGCTGGAACCCCTGCGTGAGCTGTTCAAGGACGAGGTGCGGCTTCTCGGCAGGGAACTCGGCCTGCCCGATGAAGTGATCATGCGCCATCCTTTTCCCGGACCCGGCCTCGGGGTCAGATGCGTGGGGGAGGTGACCCCGGCACGTCTGCATGCCTTGAGGGAAGCTGACGCGATCTTCATCGACGAGATCAGGAAGGCAGGTCTCTACGGTGAGATCTGGCAGGCCCTGGTATGCCTGCTGCCGGTGAAGAGCGTTGGGGTGCAGGGCGACAGGAGAACCTATGAGGAGGTCTGCTCGCTCAGGGCAGTCACCAGTGAGGATGCCATGACAGCCGACTGGTTCAAGTTTCCTCCGGAGGTGCTTTCCCGTACTGCAAACCGTATCTGCAATGAAGTTGACGGCATCAATAGGGTGCTCTTTGACGTCACATCCAAGCCTCCCGGTACCATTGAGTGGGAGTAGCGGCACTAGACCTTACTGAGATAGACGCCTTTTCAAATGCATGCTTCCATGGTACACTTTTTCTATTCCAGGAAATGAGTACAGGATAATATCACATGACCATACATGCAAAAATTGCTCAGCATTTTGTCAGCCGTCTAGAGGCACAGCTGCAGACGCGGGTTACCGTTATTAATAATCAGGGATCAGTTATAGCGGGAGGCACGTATTCCCCGGGTTCCCGTCATCCGAAGGGCGCCAAGCTCATTGAAGCCCATGCTGCCGGTAAGGGAGCATCCCAGGGACTCGCGGTATCAGATACTGAGGTGGTGATGCTGCTGGAACACCAGAGGGAAGTATTTGGAGCCGTGGAAGTTTCAGACACCCCCGATGCTGTGTGGAATACTGCATGTACGGTAAAGACCTCTCTGGAAATACTCTTCGCATACGAGTCCTGCAGGGAGGATGTGCTTCGCCGGGAGGACATCAGGAGCCAGTTCCTCAGCCAGCTGCTCTACGAGGAAGGGAGGGGGGAACAGGAACTTGTCGACTTTGCCGGCAAGCTTGGGTATGACGAGGGAATTACCCGCGTGCCGGTACTTATCCAGCTTGCCAGCGCTGATGAGGCATGCCAGGTGTTAGAGGCCGTCACCGGTTCGCAAGGGTTTGATAGCCAGCATATGGGGTTTATCACTATAGACCGTGATGTGCTCGTATTCAAGCCGGTATGTGCGCGGAGGGTGAGTATCTTCTCATCGATCCGTGATGAGGTAAGCTCCTTCATAGATCACGTCTGTCAGGAGATAGAACAAGCCGGACTGCAGAAGCCGCTGTGCTGCAGCGTGGGAAGCTGTCAGAGCGAGTTTTCCTTATACCGGGAAGCATACCGCCATGCAGTCTGGGTGATCAGCCGCAAGCGAAAAGAGGGGTATGAGAGGGGAGCACTGTACTTCTTCAGTGACTATGTGTCCCGGTACTTTTTTGAGGTAATTCCTCGTCACTATGTATCTCTGGTATTCGGATTTACCGTCCCTTTTATCGACCGCTCCACCAGGAAAATGCTGATTGAGACAGTAGAGGCGCTGCGAAGAAGCAACATGAGCATCAAAGACGCTGCTGAATACCTTGATATACACAGGAATACGATTTCATT
>SKXS01000124.1 GCA_007128345.1 Spirochaetia bacterium | reverse complement strand
TAAAACGTGCGGTTCATAGTGATCACAGAAGATATCATATTACTCTTCGTAATTCCAGTTCTCTTGCTAATCAATCCACTGAGTTCCGATGAGCTTCTTCTGAAACTCATCCCGTGTCTGATGGAGGAAGTCAATAAAGCTGTTCAGGGCTGACGAGAGGGGTTTGTCACGATGGAAGACCATGATGACTTTCCGGTCAATCGTGAGGTCCCTGAGGGCCAAGGTCCGCAGCCATCCTGCTTCGGTTTCTTTGCGCACCTCGGCACTGCACATGAGGGTGATACCCAGGAGGTGCTCCACCATACGTTTGATCATTGAGATATTCTCCATCTCGTAGGCAAGCTTCAGTCGAATCCCCTTCGTGGAGGCGGATCGTTCTATGTACTGCCTGGTGAGGGTTGCCTTGCTGGGCAGAATCATCTGCTGCTCAGCCAAATCCTCAGTCATTATATATTCACGGTCAGCCCACGGATGCCGCGCCCCGACTACCGCCACGATCCGGTCATGATAGAGCTCCTGCTCAAGGATGCTCTCTTCCAAAAGACGGTACTGATTGCTTCCGATAATGCCGACGTCAATCTCGTTTTCCAGCAGCATGGCTTGAATACGACGGGCGTACTGCAAGCTAATGAGCACATGATTGTCGGGATACCGGTGCTGGAAGGCAGCCATGATCTCAGGAAGGAAGTGTATGCCCGTATAGCTTGTCGCGCCGACACGTATCTTCCCTGTCACGGAAGAATTAGCCTGTTCGACCGCAGAGTGGGATTCAATGTAGGTATGCAGTATGCGCTCAGCCATCGGCAGCAGCACCTCTCCTGCACGGGTCAGCCGTACTTTTTTCCCGATCCGTTCAAAAAGCGGTATCCCGTACTCCTGCTCTAGATCCTTGATCTGCATACTCACCGCCGGCTGGGTAAGATAGAGGCTTTCAGCAGCCTTGGTAAAGCTCCCGAGCTTTGCTGCCGTATAAAAGGTCTTGAGCTTAACGAGGTCCATGGGAAGATTGTACTCTAATGCAGCAGCGCATGTCTATGGATACGCGCAAACGCATCCGGCCATTAGCTGTACACCTAATAGTAGACCTGCTGCATGAAGACATTCTGCATGAAAAAGAGTGCTACGTAGCAGAGAACTGCTGCCATCACCGGGGTCATGATCCACCCCAGGCTGATCTTCCCCAGAAGCCTGAAGTTGATGTTCCGTCCGCCTTTGGCTATGCTGATGCCGAGGATCGCTCCCACACAGGCCTGCGACTGTGATACCGGCACCAGGGGAAATGAAGGGAGACCTCGGGCGGTCAGCCATCCCGCCAGTTCCTGGGAAGCAAACAGAAAGAGCACCAGGGCTGTAGAGAGGATCACCACGAAGGCGGTAATGGGAGAGAGCTTGAAGAGGTTGGATCCTACGGTCAACATAACCCGCTTGGAGTAGGTCACCACGCCGAAAGAGATAGCAATACCTCCGAGAAGGAAGAGCTGCTGGGTGCCGGTCAGTACCACACCCATCACCTCAATGTCATAAAATGGTGAAGCGGGAACGAAGACACCCATGACATTGGCAATGTTGTTTGCCCCGAGACTGTAGGAGCCGAAGATGCCGGCTATAATGAGGGCTCTGCGGGTATATGTGTCAAGCTTGATCATATGGATCGCCGCTCCTTCAACGAGCCGCTTGACGATAAAGAAGATCACCACGGCAAACCCGGCGGCAAGAATCGGGCCGTAGATCCAAGTTCCGGCAATCCTGGTGAGCACAACTGGATCAGTGGGATACCCTGAAAAGAGGTTCCACCCGACGATCGCCCCGACAATCGCCTGGGTAGTGGATACCGGCAAGCCCGCCTTGGTCATCCACATAACCGTGAAGGCGGCAGAAAATGAGACAATAAATGACCCCGGCAGAGCGTTCACGGCACCAAGGGCGCCGAGCCCATGGGATGCCCCGGCACCGCTTATTACTGCTCCGATGGTAATAAAGATGCAGCAGATGACCGCTGCGGTACGGAAGCTCACCATACGGGTCCCTACAGCGGTACCGAATATATTCGCCGCATCATTGGCCCCCAGTGACCAACCCATGAAGAGTCCGCTGGAAAGAAATAGTAACGAAACAATCCCCACGGCTTCAATCCTCCGCACATAAATCATGCAGGCATGATGCCTGCATGGTGCTTACTCTAGGCACTGAGCCCACTGCTAGACCATCCGC
This sequence comes from Spirochaetia bacterium, assembly GCA_007128345.1. Taxonomy (GTDB): domain Bacteria; phylum Spirochaetota; class Spirochaetia; order PWKH01; family PWKH01; genus SKXS01. Next base: position 6,048 of record SKXS01000124.1, on the reverse strand, counting down.
TTCACGGTGTAGATGAGCAGGTTCCTGGCAATTTCCTCGGAGATATCTGAGAGAAGGGCGATACGTTCTGCGAAGTACCTGATCTGCACCTTTCGGGAGAGCTCACGTATCTCCCCTGAATCGAAGGCCTTGCGTTTGATCTGTTCCTCCAGCTTGTCCACCTCTTTCTCGTAGAAGCTCACTTTATTCACATGATCCTCAACCTGCTTGGTATGGCTGAAGAAAGCCCTCACTCCCCTTACCAGTGAACCCACCGACTTCACAGAGGATTCTGACATACGGAAAAAATCATCCTTGATGAACTCGGGAAACACAGGCTTCTCTATGGAGAGCTCAAGGAGCATCTTCTTGGCATAGTTCAGCACTGCATCTAGGTCGTTCATCAGCTTGTAGACATCTCCCCGGGTATCGGGAATAAGCATAAACGCGTAGAGCTTATACTTCACTGCCTTCAGCTCATCATCCCCTTTCCGCTCAAGCACCGCAACCTCTTTCCTCCGTTCTTCAAACTGTTCAATCCTTCCCTGGAGGTACTCCTTCATGGCTTCTTCAAAATGGAGTGAGGCGGTAGTAATAAATGCAAGGTAGCCTTCGATGTTCTCCATGAGCTCCCTGCTTTTGCTGCCGAACATATGCATCTGGTTATTCACTCCTGTACATACGCCTATGAACCTGCTAGAGTTCCTTGTTGCGTATGCGCTTCAGTCCCTGGACGTAGTTAATGTTTTCACGATCCCACAGTCCAAGCTTCTTCACTACCGCTTTTACCAGATCGGGATCAGGATCTTCAGCGGCAACTGTCTGGAACTTCCTGCCGTCAACTGTCAACATTGCGTTCTCCACTATGCAGCCGTCAACGGTATAGAGCTTTCTCGACTTGACCACATCAATGGCCATGAGCCTGGGATTTGCTTCAGTTAGCTTGAGAAAGTCCTCAAAACTGACGGAATCGCCTGAGAGTTCCGGTAAGGAGAGCCGGAAGACCCGGTACACTTCAGCAAGCTGTTCCTGGTTCAGCGGAAAGGAGACCTTCAAAATCGGCTTCCACTGCTCAAGCCCGTCATCATTGACCTGCTGGAGCGACTTGACGTCCATCTTTCCTTCCCTGACCTTCGGATTTTCATTTACAACCGTTGACAGCACATAGACCTCTGCGCTCTCAACTTCACGATCCTGATTATACTGATTCAAGTCTACCGCAAGATCAATGGAATCAGCAAAGGTTCTCCATTCCCAGCGGGGGATTATTTTCTCCATACATATCCTCCTATTATAATTAAATCATACATATCTTATCCTAATAGTAGTATACGTGACAGCATATAGCTAATTAAACATTCTTATCATTGGTATAACAAAACGATATGCATATCAGCTCCCAAAAACCCGACCGTGATGGTACTATGATAGTGACGAGAACGTAAGGAGGTAACATATGGCATACCATACCCCTGACAGCCTTGCTGTCAGATATCTTGAAAGGGCATCCCAAGAGCTCAAACGAGGCAAGCCCCTATGCATAGTTATGGGGAACGAAGCAGCGGACCTTGATTCCATGGCAACATCCCTGGTCTATGCTTCCTTCAAGAATGCACAGGGGATTACGCCGTACCATATTCCTGTCATTCCCATTGAGAGAAACGATTTTCCCCTGCGCACGGAAGCCGTATGGCTCTTCAGCAAGGCAGGCATAGACGTCTCCCGACTGGTATTCAGTGATGATACTGATCTGCAGGCGCTCCTTGCACAGCCTGAAAACACCCTCATCCTGGTGGACCACAACAAGCCGTCCAAAGCGTGTGCAGATGCAGCGGCCAAGGTTACGGAAATCCTCGATCACCATGAAGACGAGGGGCTTTTCAGCGACGCGGACCGGACCATAGCACCGGTAGGCTCGTCTGCAACCCTCGCGGCGGAGAAGATCCTAGAAGCCGACGTTGATATGCTCGACGCTGATACCGCGCTGCTGCTGCTTGGTACGATCCTGCTTGATACGGTCAATCTCGATCCTGAAGCAAAGCGGGTAACTCCCAGAGACGATGCGGCTGCACAAAAACTGTTTGCACTCACCGGAGCAGATCAGCAGGAGCTCTTCGGCCAGCTGCAGCATGAGAAGTTCAATGTTGCATCCCTAAGCAGCAGGGACATCCTCAGGAAAGACTACAAGGAATTCCAGTTCGGTAAGCTGACCTGCGGCATCAGTTCCACGCTGCTGTCACTTGACCAGTGGATAGCCAAGGATGCCGAACTGCCGCAGGCATTCAAGGAATTCGCAGCAGGACAGAATTTGGACATACTTATTGCCATGGGAGCTTATACGGATCCCGAGTTCAAGCGGGAAATGGCAATCTATGCAAAGGATGCAACACTTCGAAAACGGACAGTATCCTGTCTCAATGATGCGGGCACGAAACTCTCCCCCTACTCAGGAAGCCTGCCTGAGGGAAGCGAATCGATTGACTTCTATACCCAGGGAGATCTCAGTAAGTCCCGCAAGAAGATCCAGCCCATCCTGGCTGAATTCTTTTCGTAGCAGCAAACAGCCCCAACATAAAAGAAGCTGCACAAAGTCATTCGTGTGCAGCTTTTCTTTGCCTTTTTGCTATGCAGATCAGCTGGCAGCCGTCGCCCCCGTTTTCTTGCCACGCTGAACGATGATCATCACAATAGTAGTCAGACCCACCGTAGTGAGAGCCATGGCCATGCCGAGGGGTATCTCGCCCTGGTCAAACTGGCGGAATATGTAGGTGGCCGAAGTTTCAATACCAGGAGGCCTGATCATGAGGGAGCCCACCAGCTCACGAATGGAGATGATGAAGGTCATGATCCACCCTGATATCATGCCGGGACGTATGAGGGGAAAGAGAATTCTTCTTGTAATGTATCCCCGTTTGGCACCGCACACCTGAGCGGCATGGAATAGGGAGTCATCGATCTGCTGGAAGCTCGCCTTTACATACTGGACTGTATAGGGAAGGAATGCAACTACATAGGTAAGCGTCAAAATCCAGATAGTGTTGTATATAGTAACCGGCCGCATGAACGGTGAGTTCCAAAAGAGGATAAGCCCAACAATGATGACTATCCTCGGTACCGTGTTGGACAGAAGGCTCGACACATCGATAAATCTCCTGATGAACCCCTTCGACCTGATGATTACCACAGCCAAGAAGGTTCCCAGGATCATGGCAATGGTTGCAGCAATGATCGAAAGATAGAGACTGTTGAACAGCGCCCTGCTTCCGGCAGTATCACCGGTAAAAAGATTAATGTAGTGGACAATGGTGAAGTTGCCGGCAGCAAGCCCCCGTCCCCAGACCCGCATAATGGATGATGAAACAATGGAGTAGTACGGAACGCCTATGGCGAGTGCAAAGAGCACAATGATATAAAGCCACGCAATAATTTTTCCCTTGCCCAATCGATAAATCTTCTTCCCGTGACTTCTTCCCCCAACAATGGAGTATGAATACTTGCTTGCCAAAAGCTGCTGGACGTACCAGATGAGCATACAGGTAACCAGCAGAACGGAAGCCAATGCGGTGCCCCGGGCAAAGTCAATCGGCCACTGGTTGGTATATCTATAAATCTCAGTGGTGAACACGTAATATCCTATGCGTCGCCCCAATGTTGCGGGGGTGCCGAACTCCGCAAGGGTCTTGACGAATATAAGCAGTGCTCCCATGGAGTACCCGGAGAACACCAAGGGCAGAATGATACGCCGCATACGGTGAGCAAAGTTCCCTCCATGCACCGCACCCGCATCCTCAAGCGATATGGTGATCTCTGAAAGTATATTCTTGATTACCAAATAGATGAAGGGAAAGAGGTTGAAGCTCATGATCATCACCATACCGCTGAATGAAAAGAACATCGGCCTAAAAATGGTGAAGAAGGGGAACATCTGCTCGGCAATCCCCCGGGGCTGCATGAAGAGAATCCACCCCATCGTAGCTATGTAGGGAGGGGTCATGAAAGGAACTAGCATGACCACGTCAATTCATCGGTGTTTGGACAGGTCGGTTTTTGCTGTGATGAAAGCTAGCGGACCCGCGATAACCGTGGTGACAATAACCACGGTTACCGCAAGCCTAATTGAATTGACAAACACTTCCGTAAGATCATGAGCCAGAATCGTCCGGATCGGTGCCGTTAGGCTGAAGGTGTCGTCCACAATAAAACTGCGGTAAAGCACCATGAGGATCGGGATGATGATCAGGATCAGCAGAACCACAACCGATATGATCAAATTCATGTTTTTCGTAATCTTATACCGTACATCCATACCGTTTCTCTCCAATCATGATCCTGCTGTATCCATGAATTCCTTATCGGAATATGTCCTGGAACCGATTGTTGATATCTTCCTGGTTTTCTGCCATCCAGTCCCAGTCCAAATCAAACACATTCATGTCAAAGTAGCCTACACGGTCAGGATGGGAATCGATATCCTTTCTGCCCGGAATAATATAAAGATCAGCAACAAACTGCTGCGCCTCATCTGAGAGCAGGTAGTCAATATACTTCTGGGCATTCTCCATATTCCTTGCTGTCTTGAGGATCATGGCCGGCCGGGGATTCACCACTGTGCCGCTTTCGGGATAGTAGATGTCTATAGGATTGCCAAGTGCCATATCGCCGTAGGCCATGTAGTCTACACCAGCGAGCACCAAGTAGTTCGCTGCGGTCAGCACCGAATTGAGGGCAGGCCGGTTGGCCCCAGCAAGCTCAAGTCCGTTGTCCCTAAGGCCCTGGAAGAAATCCCAGGCTGTGTCGGGAAAGTTTAATACATACCCGGCAAGGAAGTCCAGTGCAGAACCGGAAGCTGACGGGTCGGGCATAGCGACAATATCCTTGAATTCCGGCTTCACATAGTCGGTCCAGTCATTGCCCGGATCAGTAATATTATCGGTATTGTAAGTAACTCCCAGCGCGGAAGCACTGTATCCAAACAAGTAGTTGTCCAAATTCCACCCATCGTGAAGCAAATCTACGTTGACCGGCTCATACTGCTGGAGCCAGCCTCTGTTCATCAGTTCCATCCCTGACGGCCAGGATGCCAGCACCACCACATCCGCGTGGGGATTATCCTGCTCGGCCTCAAGCCTGCCGACCACAGATCCAGTAGTTCCCTGGAACATCTCCACGGAAATACCAGTCTTCGCTTCAAATCCTTCCGCAATCTTGTCAGATAGGCTTCCGGGTCCTGCCGTATAGACTACCACCCTATTCGCTGGGGCGGCAGCGGCTCCAAATAGTACGGGAACAGACACACCAAGTATCAGCATCACTACCAATACTACTCTACTGAATTTCTTCATCATTACTACCTCCTGTGATGACATGAATATCATCCTTTGATACATAAACCTTTACCTGATCGCCTATCTCCACCCGCATGGGGAAGTAGGCGGTCCATACCATATCCTCATCAAGTTCCAGAAGCACTTCGTACCGGTCGCCCAGATAGGAAACCGTCTTTACAGTTACAGGGAATTCCAGATCATCGTCCTGCTCACGTTTAATATTCAGCTGTTCGGGACGAACCATATGGTATTCGCTCTGCTCTCCCTCTCCCTTCTTGATGAAATTGCTCTTGCCGACAAAATTTGCCACAAAGAGAGTGTTCGGCTTCTTGTACACCGTCTCAGGAATATCACGCTGCAGCATCACCCCGTCACGCATGACGACGATTCGATCAGAAATCGACATGGCCTCATGCTGGTCGTGGGTGACGTAAACCGCAGTCAGCCCGAGTTCGTTGGTGAGGGCCCGCAGCATAAGCCTCAGACCGTCTCTGAGCACCGCATCAAGGGCGCTCAGCGGCTCATCAAGAAGAATGATCTTCGGTTCGGTTACGATAGCCCGAGCGAATGACACCCGCTGCTGCTGTCCCCCGGACATCTGTTTGGGATAGCGGTCCTGAAAACCTTTGAGCTGAACCTTGTCGAGGGCCCACATGACCCGTTCCTTGAGGCGGTCGGTATCCTTGCGGGCCCTGAGCCCGAAGGCAACGTTTTCAAAGACCGTCATATGCGGCCAGAGAGC
>SKXS01000283.1 GCA_007128345.1 Spirochaetia bacterium | reverse complement strand
TCGGAAACAGGTTTTTTAATAGGGGTAAAGGGACCCTCCTCATAGGTGTAATTTTCATTAACCCCGGTATACCCCCGGATCTGCCACGCATACACATGCTCAATCAGACGCTCAAGATTTCCGTCATTAAACGAGTCTCCCATCTTCCATAAAAGTTCCTGAAAAAAATTTGCAGCATCTTGGGTACATAGATTCTTCAGGAACTTGAAATTTAGGTCTGTCCGTGAGCCGTAGGAAAAGGAGTTCTTAAATTCCTCAAATAATTCTTCTGAACTGTCGAATTTCATGGTATAGCCTCCAAGGGTGTACCCCAGCTCGAGTGTGATCAGCGCCTAGGTATATTTATTCATTTTCTTATTTCATAATTATTTGAAAGCATCTATAAAACAAAATTCATACCATTTATCATACGCTCAGCAGAGCTCATAAGCGGGAGACAATACCGCGTTCAATCCAATGTGCTGATTGGAAAGCCTGTATTCTATGTACCGGTCCTTGGATGGGTCCGGCATAAGCAGAGCTCCGTCAGGAGCACGTACTTGGGTGCTCATTTACTCCCATACTGAAAAAAATGTTCAATCTGACACCTCATCAAACTCTCCGGATTTTTGATTGGAGCACCGCATGCAGAGCATCAGTCCTATGGTGTATGTCAGATTGAGTTTCATATTGCAGCATGCAAGCACGTAGCTACTTTATTCCGGATATCTCCGCTGACACTATGTAATCCTCAGCACTGCTCCCTGGAGCCCACGTACTGATGAACCGTTTACTCTCACCTTTCGGTACTACAGACACATGAGTAAACCCAACCTCCTCCATCATGCTGATCACATCACTCATGGGAGAAGCTCCAGAAATACATGCGCTGTGCAGCAGGGGATCATCTTTCAATTCCTGGGGAATCTCCCCCCTGGTAACAATATCAGTTACAGCCAGTCTGCCTCCCGGCTTGAGTATCCGGTAGGCTTCTGAAAATACTTTCGGCTTATCAAGGGAGAGATTGATCACGCAGTTTGAGATTACCACATCAGCTGTGTTATCCGGCAAGGGGATATTCTCGATCTCACCTAATAAGAATTCCACATTGGACACTTGAGATTTTTCAGCATTACTTCGTGCCTTATCAATCATAGCTTCGGTCATATCAACACCAATTACCTTGCCGGCATCACCTACACGCTTGGCAGCGAGAAAGCAGTCAAAACCTGCACCGCTTCCAAGGTCTACAACTATCTCTCCGGCCTTCAGATCTGCTATAGCCTGCGGATTGCCGCACCCAAGTCCAAGGTTTGCCCCTTCTGGGACGGAATCCAGCTCATCCTGAGAATAGCCCAACTCACTTCCTGGTGTATGTACTACAGTCTCTTCAGATCCTTCATTACAGCAAGATGCAGGAGAGCTACCACAAGAACATCCGCATCCTCCTTGCTGGGATAGTGCAATATCTGCATACCGTTTACGCACAAAATCTTTTGTCACACGTTCCATACTATACCCTCCTGGCAGTTCACCGCTGTTCCTTTATAAGGAATCACCACATAAGATCAAAGTATCAGTACAATATCATTATTACATACCATACAGATTACAATATACTCATAGTAATGATGCACATTGAGCTTGGCAACATGTTATATCTGTATTCTTTGAGGACCTATGTGCGATACAAGAACAAACACATCGGTTAAAATTTCTGCATCCGCACAGAAAATCCATATTCCTCCTGCCTTGACTTGAGGATCCCTTTTCCCCATGCAGCATATACTTACACACCTTGCACAGACGTCACTTGAGAATGCACTCACAATAAATACGTACTGTTGTCTCAAAAGACTCTCTGAACCACCAGAGGCATCTGCATTGCCGCAATGACATGCGGCAAACACCCCTCTGCCCAATTTACTGAATCAAAGAGATGCAATCATCAGCCGATGTTAACCCAGCTTGTTTTTCATGCGGTCATATTCTTCGTCAGTAATCTCTCCCTTAGCATATCTGGTCCGAAGCATTTCCATCGCATCACCCGTCATATTCTGCCCATGCAGTGTTCTCTGGTGTGCATGATAGCGAGTGAATTCCTGACGATCTCGATTTCTCGATACAAGCAAGTAGATAATAACCCCGACAATAGCTAAAAAAATAAGCCCCATAAATATTCCTCCAGGTGTAGTAAACATATTCCATCCTTCATGACACCAACTGCCGATCCATGTGCCACTCCTAAAAAATCCCATACCATGCACCTCCTGCATATAGTATTAACTATAATATATTACTTTTTTAATAATATATAGGAAGTATAGCCCCAAATTGTGAAGAATGTGTGATGATTCATCCCACTATACTGCTGAGCCGCCATTCGGAGCACGAAAGGACCCATTACATACCATCTGTTCCTTATGCATGAAGCACTTGAGCTGGAGATTACTTTATTGAGAGTCGGTGCACATCTGCCTCCGCAATGAGTTACATAATTACTAAGTGATTTAGTACGAATTTTTCCAGCTTATGCTATACTGTACCCATGAAAAAGAGGATCATACAAATTACTGACCTCCACATAGCACCTCGCGGTGAATATCCCTATGGGCACGATTCTCGACAAACCATGATTACTACGCTTGATCTTTTAGACCGGCTCCTCCCCGCTGACCTTTTGGTGCTCACTGGAGATCTCAGCTACAGGGAACCGGATGAACAGATATACCGATGGATTCGTCGTCATATTTTCTCATTTGATATTCCCGTAACCGCAATTTCCGGCAATCATGACAATCCCGATATGGTCTGCAGGTTTTTCACCCCCACGCATCAGACCATCAATGGAGAATTATACTATCAGATCCAGGATATGCATCACTGCTATTACTTCCTCGATACCACCAGCAGTTCAATTTCAGATTCACAACTTGCCTGGCTTGATTCTTCGCTGCATTCCACGCGTGATTCAAATCTCCTGCCTATGATCTTCATGCACCATCCTCCCTGCCTATGCGGCGTTCCTCATATGGACAGAAAGTACCCGTTCAAGCGGTCTGAAGATTTGGGAGCTATACTGCACGCATACTCGGGCACTATTCCCATATTCTGCGGCCATTATCATACAGAGAAAACAGTGCACTGGGGGAACTGTATCGTACATATTACCCCTTCCACATGCTTTGAGATTGATCAGTTTTCAGACAGCTTTGCCCTTGATCCCACACCACCAGGATTACGGGTCATTGACACAGCTGCTGACTATGTAGGATCATCAGTCATTCGTGTATAATCAGATTATGCAAAAGGTGGGAATGTTTGGCACACGGTACATCAAATAAAAAGTCCCCTTATTCCTACCACTTTCAGGATGGTCTCCTTGATGTATTCATAGGAGTTATCATACTGCAGATCGGCTTAAGCCAGTTATTCACCTCACTTCAGCTCTTCGGTGCATTTGCATCGCTTGCTGCGTTCTCGATCTGCCTAGTCGGCTATGTACTAATTATTTTAAGCTGGAAACGTATAACACTCCCGAAACTATCACATACCGTACATACCCCTGTAGAAAAAAAGAACTTTTCACGATTCTTTACCTTGAACGGCATACTGGTGCTGATTGTGCTGATCGCTGCTTTCATACTTTCCCGTTTTCCTCCACAGAATATGTCAGTATTTGCTCAAACAATGCTTCGGGCTATACCTATTGCCGCTGCTCTCGGCGCCGCTGCATATCTGCTGGAACTCGGAAGGATCTTTCTCTATGCTGGACTTATTGTGTGCTTCTTTCCGCTGGGCACCTACATATCATGGATAACCAACTGGCCGTATGCGTATCCCCTGGCTGTCATCACCGCTGCCTTGATCATTGTTATAACGGGTATTGTGCTGCTAATCCGGTTTATCAAAGATCACTGACCCAGTTAAATAATCGTATTTATCCGTTCATATCCTTGCGTTATCACAACATAAAGATTATCATATCATATGAGCTCATGCACTGTAGGAAATGAATTTCTATGTAATCATAGTCTGTTCGGCGGACTTACCCATGAGGAACTTGAACTCCTCCGTCCCCGCCTGAAGGAAAGCAGATATACTGCTGGAGCTTACTTGCTAGAACAGGGAGAACCTAACAGCAGCGTTTTCTTCATAATCGAAGGCTCTGTTGCGATTATCAAGCATGCCTTGGATGCAGCGGATGCAGACCGTGAAATTGCAGTTCTGTCAACGGGTGATTCCTTCGGAGAAATGGAGCTGATCGACATTCAGCCATGTGCTGCTTCAGTGAAGGCGCTGACCGATACGACAGTGGCTACCTTTACCAATCGTGATCTTTACGAGCTCTCCCACTCCCATCTCAAGACATACACCATGATCATCATGAACCTGGCAAGAGAAATCAGCAGGCGTCTGCGGGTTACCGACGAGAAACTCGCTGCAGAACTTTACAGAAAGCCCGTAAAGCACTGAATTCAAACACACCCAACATCGCAAGCCGCCCCATACGTATGATACTTCTTTTTCCTTACCCAGCACCCAATACTTTGGCCACATCTGTTTACGATGCGGAGTCACTGTGTATATATTACTTACCAGCATCCGCAATTTAAAAAGGAGCATTGAGCATGGCATGGGCAAAGGGTAAGCGAATACTCATAACCGGAGCAAATTCAGGAATAGGGTTAGAAACAGCGCGGCAGCTTGCCGGCGATCAGGCAGAGCTACTCATGGTTTGCAGAAGCAAAGAACGCGGCGAGGCAGCTGTACAGGACATTCTGTCTGAACATCCTAAAGCAGCCATAACACTCCATACTGCAGACCTTTCGTCATCTGCTTCAATTAAAAAACTCGTTGCTGAACTGGAAGCATCCTACGACTCGCTGTCATTACTCATAAACAACGCAGGAGGCATGTTCTACTCACGTATGGAAACCGAAGACGGCCTCGAGTACTCTTTCGGACTCAACCATATGGGATATTTCCGGCTGACCCGGGGGCTGATTCCTTTACTCAAGGCAGCTAAGGAGGCCCGGATCATAAATGTCTCTTCGGAAGCCCACCGGTATGCTTCAATGAATTTTAATGACCTGCAGAGCCGAAGGTCGTATAGAGCCTTTGGTGTATACGGACAGTCAAAGCTTGCAAACATCCTATTTACCAGAGAATTGGCCGGACAGCTGCATGGAACTAGTATAACCACTGCTTCGCTCCATCCTGGGTTTGTGCATACGAATTTTGGTCACGCAAGTCAGCCAGGAATATTTCCGAATGTATTCTCCTATCTTGCACGTACCTTTGGCAAAACAGCACATCAAGGTGCGCAAACAACTGTATTTCTTGCGAGATCCGATGCTATAGTATCTGGAGGATACTATGCCAATTCATCTCTTCGGAAACCATCAAGGGCGGCTCGAAACGATGAGACAGCAAAAAAACTCTGGGAAGTAAGTGAAACCCTAGCGTGATCTGTTTGAAAGCGCTTTACGTATGAGCACACCTGTACCGATGGCTAACCCCGCAAAGGAAGCTGCTATGCTTACCCATTTGAACAGGGTAAACCATGGGGCAAGAAACGCCGCGACAGGCGAAACATCGGGATACCTGAACATGACAACAGATGCGGCGCTGTTTTCCAGCAAATCAAAGCAGAATCCCAGCAATGGGAGCAGGTACACCAAGCGTATCCATAAAGCTGTGCCCAAGTTCCGGAAAACCAATGTAATTGAACATGTGAGAAACAGCAGATAGGCAATTGGCCAGATGATGTCAAAACTAAACCGTGAAGAAATATAGTATGCTCTTCCTTCAGGGCCATATGTATCAGCCATATCATAGAGATCCTCGGGAGTATAGAACAGAGATGTATCAGGTGAGCTGTCCGATCCTGTTGCTAATGCCGAACGCTGCGCTTCATGAGGAAGAATTACAATCATGAACATCAAAAAGATCACAAGAGAGGCCGCCCAGATACGTGGGGTGACTAGATAGTCAAGCCAATGGGTAATGCTTCTCAAGAGCTTCATATGCCCTCCTGCATTCATATGTACGATCAGTATACCACAATGAGCACACATACTTCGAGGAAGAATGTGCCGGTATTTCACTTGTCAGGAGCTTTTCTGTCACTCATTTTTCTCATGTGATTCTGAAGGGTTTTTTGGGCATGCATCTGCTCCTTCATCATGGCAAGGCTGCAGGCAGGCAGATGGCAGGCATAGCAATATCAATACTTCTATGACACCATATAGCATTTAGCTGAAATATACCCGCTGCAGCTTTACTGCTTGACCGCTGTTATGCTCAATGTCATAGGTATTTTTTTCTTAACTTCGGCATTCAGCTTCGGAAACCCGTCCCAGTACTCCTCCCGATGCTCGCCAAGGGATCTAATATGCAGTCCCGCATCTATGAGGGACTGCACCAACTGGGATACGGTCCACAAACGCTCATACTTTGCTGCCTGTTCATCTACACATCTACCCAGAGAACCGATATAGGCTTCTGACCAGCCGAGACTCTCTTCAGCATGCCCAAAATAGTCAGCTCCGGAATACATCAGATCCTGATCCTCCTGTGAAATGAGCCAGATGAATGGATGATCGTCCAGAAAGCTGAATACCCCGCCGCTTTTCATAAGCCGAGCAATCACCTTTGCCCAAGGACCAAGGTCCTGTATCCAGGTCACTGCACCGCGCCCGGTGTAGACCAGATCAGCGGTTCCGTCCAGCTCAACAGGTACTTCAAGCACATCACAGCAGTACCATGAGGCTTCGGCATTCAGCTGCCGGGTAAGCCATCGGGCATTTTCTATATGCACATCACTGATATCGACGCCTACAACTTCATGGGCGCCTTCAAGCAGCAGGGACAGGGAATCATATCCGCTCGCGCACTGCAGATGCACTGCCCGTCGGCACCACTTCTCAAGGCCGCCGAAGCTACGCAGGTTTTCCCGTTCCACCGGATGAATTCCGCTTTTCCCATCCCGCAGTCCTTCCAATGATTGTTCGAGATTCTGAGTATAGTAAGCTGCTCCCTCATTCCATGCCTGCTTGTTCGCTTCATGACGCCGGAGCACATCTTCCGTATTTGCAGGAATAGGTACCTGTTTCCACTTCATGAGTGCCGCCCTCCTCCGTCCCTCGCGGGATTACAAAATAATAATGTGATGCAGTTCATGTTTCAACCTATGCATGGAACAGATTATTCAGCATTTTTGGTTTGGAAATATGTTCTTCAAGAAAGCAGGCGAGTCTTGCAGAGCACATCATAAGTGTACTACCTTTGGAGAATCTTGGCACACCCACGGTAGACTTTTTTAGGAGGAGCCCATGCACATCCAGGACCAGGTATTCCATGAAGATCATCGGATGCATACCCACCAGGCAGACCCGTTCTTTTCTGCACGCCTTTCCTACTACTTCCAAGTCATGCAGGAAGGCGCAGCAGCACACGCAATGCTGCGCGGCAGCGGAAATCCTGACTTGGAAAAAGATGGAAAGCTTTGGGTGCTGTCCCGGATCCGCATGAGGATCTCCAGGTACCTCACATGGCCTGAGAACTTCAGACTGTCAACCTGGATACATCCGCCCCAACGGCTCATCGCCCCCAGGGAGGCCATGGCAGTTGATGCATCGGGAGACGTGCTGTTTCGTTCCCTTGCGTACTGGGTGATTATTGATCAGGAATCCAGGAGACCTGTGCGTGCTGACACATATCTTGAACACTTGGGTCTCTCGGACAAGCGTGATCATTGGGACGTGGAGAGTTTAGCCAAAGTACCTTCTATTTCAGAAGACGCTCCGGTAGTCTTCTATGAGCCGCAAGTACAATACCGCGATATGGACAGCATCAGGCACATTAACAACATATCATACCTCGAATGGATGCTTGAATCTATGGACCCTGATTTCCGGGACTGCTGGAAAGCCAGTAAGGTTGAGATCAATTTCCTGGCTGAAAGCTTCTTGAGTGATTCACTGAAAGTTGCATCCAGCAGGATCAGTGAAACGGTATGGCTGTACTCAGTCATGAAGGATTCTCCAGAGGGAGATGTGGAAACGTGCAGGGCAAAAATAACATGGAAACCCAGAGAATGTATGGTGTAGCTGAGATCAATCAACAATATATGTACGAACAAATGATATTCTTTATCAACGATGCAGTAATCCAGCAATCATATGTTCCTATGAATCAGCATCGCATAGCTCAATAACCGAAATAAGCAGCACAGAACATGTGTTTCCCTCATGATCCTGTCGTCTGCTCATGTTCCTTCAGGACGCCAGGAATCTTCATGAG
>SKXS01000202.1 GCA_007128345.1 Spirochaetia bacterium | reverse complement strand
CTCACGGTCCACGAGCAGATCAATCTGCTTGCCCACCATGAGCCGGGATATCTCCTTTTCACTTAACGCGTCAATGGGTTTGGTTGCTACATGTGCACCCTTACGCAGGATGGTTACCCGATGAGAGATTGCCTTGATTTCATGCAGCTTGTGGGTGATGAGGATAAGCGACTTTCCCTTGGATGCGAGATCGCGGATTGTATGGAAAAGCGTGTTAATTTCCTGTTCGGTCAGCACAGCGGTGGGTTCGTCTAGAATGAGGATATCAACATCCCGGTAGAGCATCTTGACGATCTCCACCTGCTGCAGCTGTCCGATTGTCAGTTCGTTGACCCGCTTTTTTGGGTCTATGGAGAAGTGATGGTGATCGATCACTTCTCCGACCTGTTTCAAAGCGGTTTTATCGTCGACATGGAAGTAGCCCTTGGTAGGCTCCATGCCAAGCACCACATTCTGCGCTACAGTATATTCAGGAATGAGCTTGAAGTGCTGGTGAACCATGCCGATGCCGAGCTTGTTCGCCTGCAGGGGGGAGTGAATGCGCACCTCCTTCCCCTTAAGCAGTATTCTGCCCGACGTTGGGGCTTCCAGGCCGTAGAGTACGTTCATCAAGGTGGTCTTGCCCGCCCCGTTCTCTCCCGCCAGGCAGTGAATTTCCCCCTCTTCAAGGGAGAAATTCACATGATCGTTGGCGGTGAGTCCGTTGGCTTCGTAGACTTTCGTAATGTTCTCCATGGAAACAACGGTACCCATACGGCCTGCCTTTTCTCTGTGGATTATCCTGCTACATCTTCGGAGTTACAAAGGGAACTGCTCCCTTTCTGATGTCATCCATGAATGCATCGAATTCTGCCCTGATGGATGCAGGAACGTAGTTTACATACCCAGGATCTTGATCGTAGAAGTCAAGGTATCCGTTTGCTGCATCAACCACATAGGATGTACCCCATTCAATTTCACCAAGAAGTGCTGCTTCCAGGACTTCCAGGGTGAGTTTCTCCTGCTCCATGGAGCCGCATCCGATAATAACGCCGGGAGCCATTGCATAGACATTGGTATTGTGGAATACCACATAGGCGCCGCGATCCCTGGCTGCTTCGATGACACCCTGGCCGGCACCGCCTGCGATTACCGCAAACACATCCACACCTGCATCCATCATGCTGTTTGCAAGTTCCCGTGCGCGGCTCGCATCAAACCAGTTGCCGACTACGCGGAAATCCAGCTCAAACCGGTCGTCCACCATCTTTGCTCCATCAAGGAAGCCAGGTACGATGAGGTTGTTCATCATCGGGTACTCCTGGCCTGCCACAAACCCGACCTTCATTCCCGGCTTTGCGTTGGGCATATCACTGGTGCTCACCAGGCCTGCCAGGTACCCAAGGTAGAGGGACTGCTCATACTGGTTGTAGAGGTAGGTGACGATCTGATCATTCCCGGGATAATCCGCATCAAACGAGATAAATTTCTGATTAGGGAATCGCTTGCCGACTTCGGCAAAAATCTCAGGCAGCGACGGATTTGATGTCAGGATGATGTCGTACATGCCGGTCGCAGCCAGTGAGGTAATCTGCTCCTCCCATTCCGCCTGATTAAAGCCTGCTTCAAAGACCCGTATGCTCAGCCTGTCATGGGCTGCAGCGGCTTGCTCTGCGCCCCGTACAAGAGCCTCATACGGCGGGCTTCCGGCAACTACGCCGGGTATGAACACGACCACCGAGAGCGGCTGTTCCTCCGTCGGCGGAGCAGTTTCAGGCCTGCCGGCCGCGGTTACGGACATTACCATAGATACCAGTATGAAGCATACCAGCACTATACGAAATACCTTGTTCTTGCTGTTCATGTAGTCCTCCTTTGACAGCTTTGTATCTACTTCTCATCTATAAGATCACATGCCTGGTCTACACTCCAATCGTGGTGAACCAGACCCATGACTGCTTCAAGCATACCTGGCAGGTTATCATACTGCCATATGTTTCTTCCAACTGCAATTCCTTTTCCTCCGCCCTGGAGGGAATCGAATATATCCTGGAATACCTGCCTGACGTTATCAGTCTTGGCTCCGCCCAGGACTACCACAGGGACCGGACATCCTTCGGTGACCTTCCTGAAGGATTCGGGACTCCCGGTGTAGTAGGTCTTGATGATGTCCGCGCCAAGCTCCGCTGCGGCCCGGGAGGCCAGGGCTATTGCTGCCGCGTCATTGGCAGGAAATTCAGCACCTCTCATGGTGCCGCGGGCCATGGCCTCGACCATTACCGGAAGTCCGTACCGGTGGCAGGCATCAATAGCCAGGGAGGCCTGCCGAATAAAATCCCCTTCCCGTTCATGGCCGAACTTGACGGTTACGGCTCCGCAGACTGCCCCGTAGGATACCGCGGTCTCCGCAGACATAATCATCTCTTCCGCAAACTTACCGTCTAGAACGGTAAATCCTCCGGTCATCCGCAGCACAAGTCCGGTGCCCCGGTCCCATGCATCCCTGGATGCGTCCACAAACCCCTTGGTGGTCAGAATTCCGTCGACCCCTGCCTCCGCGCACGCTGATACAATATGTGCGGGCTTCTCAATACCGGGCATGGGTCCTGCTATGGAACCGTGATCCATTGCTATAATCACAGACCTGCCGTTTGTCTTCCGGCACACTGAATTCATCCGTAATGCCAATCCTGATGTCATCTATTATTCCTCCTCGTATATCTACTGCTGCTGATGCGTCAGATCAGCTAGGGTATGCATGGCATGCTGTGTCCCCGTATAGGTCTCCCGATAGATAGAAAACATGGTGTTGTACAGATCAGCCAGAGAGGAGTTCGGCTCGTACTCCTGTGAAAAGGTTACGTATTCCCCCGCAGCATCAGCAGCACTGGTGTAGAGGCCAAGACCCGCAGCGGCCAGGCATGCGTCACCTAAAAGTTCTGAATCGATCATGTCCGGCACCAGGACCTTTTTCCCCGTAACATCTGCCTTTAGCTGGTTCAGGAAGCTGCTTTCTGCAGGACCTCCGGTCACCCTGAGTTCATCTACCCTGCAGCCTATCTCCTCCATCACTTCAATTACATCCCTGATTGCCAGGGCAATACCTTCGGTTACCGAACGTACCAGGTCGGCTGCTTCATGGCCTGCAGTCAATCCAAGAAAAACTCCCTTAGCCCGGGGGTCCCAAATAGGTGCGCGTTCTCCCGCCAGGTAAGGAAGGAAAACCAGACCGCGCGCGCCGGGAGGCGAGGTACGGGCAACCGCATAGAAATCTTTGTATGAACCGGACTTCATGCCCAGGATGTTCCTGATCCACGATATGGAGCTGCCCGTGGAAGTAATAATTCCCGATAGATTAACATATGGTTCTGCTATATGACCGTAGCACATCAGCCTCGGGTCACTGACCAGCTTTTCAGTGCAGAGGTTGATGCCTTCCGAAGTTCCCGCTCGGTCGCACACGCGGCCAGGCTGTACCGAACCTGTACCCAGTATGGATACCAGGAAATCCGGTCCACCTGCTATGACCTGCATATCTTTGGGAAATCCAAAACGGTCCGCGGCTTCAGGAAGAACCTGACCGACCACATCTCCCGGTGAAATAAACGGGGGAAACTTGCGGTGATCAAGTCCCAGTGATTCCAGGACCGAGTCATTCCAGTACCACACATCAAAGTGTGAGCCCGGCAGTATAGTTCCGGATTTTCCGGTAAGCAGGCAGTTCATGTATTCGCTTACAAAGAAGAAGGCTTCGGTCTCCCGATACACCTCAGGCATCCTGCGGGCAACGTGCAGAGCTTTGGGTAGGAAAAAAGAGGGGTCTACATAGGTGCCCATTATCTCAGACACTTCCTGTGCTTCCGCGGTGCTTCTGCGGTCCATCCAGGTAAGTGCGCGGTACGCTGCGTCTATTGAGCCGTCAGCCTTCCTGCGCATGGGCACCAAGGTCGGACCATTGGCGCTAATGACAAGCGCAGTAACGGAAGCCGTGCTGCCGAGGGACGCGCATATGGTCTCAAGTCCGGAAACCCACTGATTCGGGTCGGTTTCATGCCAGGAGACATGAGTGCAGGGTTCATGCGTTATGGGGACCCATGCTTTTGCGAGGCATGTGCCGTCAAGGGCAAAGAGCGCCCCCTTCATGGTCGTAGTACCAATATCTACTGATGCAATCATACCTCTGCCTTCAGGAGCACACGGTAGGTGTCCTGTCTCATGGCGCTCTGTATTCCTTCTTCAAGCTCATCATAGGATACAATACGGCTGATGAGCTTGGATACATCAATCCGACCAAATGCCAGCAGGCGTATCGCCTGGTAGAAATCCTCTTCAGTTCTGCCCTCGGTCCCGGTCACCAGGTACTCCTTACGGTGCAGGGTGTTCAGGTCCACCGGCAGTTCAGGCTTGTACTCATAGGACGTGTAGATGTTGATCCGCCCGTTGTCTGCAAGGCAAGCAACGGCGCACTGAAGCGCTTCTTTAGCTGGTGTGGTCACCACACAGCAGCTTACTCCTCTCCCGGATGTCGCATCCTTTATTATCTTCATAGCTGCTTCAGGGTCGGATACATCCACAGTCAGGTCCGCCCCAAGCTGCTTCGCATCTTCAAGGCGCTTTGCATTGATGTCCGATACGATAACCCGCGCTCCCATGGCATGTGCCACCTGGAGGTGCATGATGCCCATGGGACCTGCACCGATGATCAGCACGTCCTCCGCCAGCTTCACGTCAATTTTCTTCAATGATCTGATGCAGCAGGCTACGGGTTCACTGAAGGCCGCATGCTCCAGAGGAAGTGAAGAGGGAACAACGAAAGCCTGCTGAGGCTTGATCACGATATATTCGGAGAATCCGCTGAGTACCTTTCCGTTGCGGCTGAACCGGTTCTCACAGAAATTTGAACTCCCGCTTCTGCAGAAGTGACAGGCATGGCACCTGCTGATGAGGTCTACCGCAACATGGTCTCCTACCTGATGACCGGTATCGACCTTGCTTCCCACCTGAGCTATCACACCTGAGACTTCGTGCCCGGGAACTATAGGGTAGAAAATTTTCATGATCCCTGCATAGAGGCGCTGTTCCAGCGTACATATTCCGCAGTACGCAACTTTCACCAGCAGTTCATTCTCCCCTACTGCAGGAATATCCAGATCCTGAATTTCCACTTGTTCTTTATCAACCAGCACGGCAGCCTTCATGTGATGCTCCTTGTATATCTACTTACTAACCTATTACGTAATACGTTAGCTTATATTAGATCATGTCCATGCATCTGTCAAGAATAATAATGAAAAAGATAAACTACTTATAATTTCTTTTCATATAAGTACTATTATACTGATACCATGCAGAGGCACATGTAAATAAATCACCTGAATCAGAAACTTTCGGCCTGCCCAAGATTCAGGACCAACTCTGAATGAAATGCTCATACAGACAGTTTTACCATTTCACCACTAGCACGTGTCACCCCTTTTTGGTAACATACAAACCCAATTCCGGAATTGAGATGCGGCTGTCTAGTGCATATCCTGTACAGGCAGAGGTATGAGTATTTCAAGCCGGCACGCAACAGGGATATCTGTGCGAGAGCACCATCATAACCGAAGGAGCTTCACATGAAGAACATCCTCATCTTTCTCACCGGCCTTTGCTTTATCTTGATGCAGATACCCGCAGCAGGCGGCAACATGCAGCACATCATTGCTGTACATGCAGATGTGCATGAGGCTATCACCCATCTCTACATCCAGCAGGGTTATGCACTTCCCTCTTCTTCAGGGCCCTGGAGCGCCGATGAGCTTATGAAGATGCTCGAGAAGCTCAACCGTGAAGTGCTCTCCCCATCGCAGGTGAAGATGTTTGACTATGTGCATCAAACCCTGACCGAACACCTCCCTGAAAAAGGCGATCAGACCGTGCTGGCTTCCTTCGGGCTGGATCTTGCCGCTGAGGCCTACCTGCAGACAGGTACAGACGAGTACCTAGCCAGGGAGGAGATGTGGCTCTACGATTATACCAGACGTGCTCCTGCTGCACGTATTTCGCTTGACATGTGGGCTGCGGATTCTTTCTACGGGTATACCGAATTCGTCATTATGAACAGCAGGTACAAGGGATACTTCACCAATACGTTTTCGAGCAATCTCGTCATCGACCAACTGGTCGGTGGAATAAATACGGTTGCATCTCATTTTCCTGTCAGGGGATACGTATCTGCCGGAAGTGAGCATTGGAGCCTCCAGTTCGGCCGGGATGTGCTTCGCTGGGGAGACGGCATCACCGGAAACCTCATCGTAGGCGATCACCTCGACTACCATGAGTTCTTCAGGTTCACGACGTATCATGACCGCTTCAAGTTCTCCGCTGTCGTAGCTTCATTCCAGCACCCCGCCACGCATTATCACGACAAAGTGCAGGACTACCTATCCGGCGATGAATTTGTGGGAGATCTGAATACACAGAATCGGGGATTCCGCGCATTTGCGGGCCACCGGCTGGAGTTCAGGCCTTGGGACACCGTATCGATAGCAGTAAGTGAAACCATGATGTACATGGGAGATTCCTTCGACTTCCGGTACCTCAACCCCAGCATGATATACCACAACTACTATATGCGCAGCAACTCAAAGTCCCTTCTCGGACTCGACATCTCCTATGCAGCAGCACAGAACTGCAGCCTGTACATGAACGCCGTTCTGGATGATACGGGCATCTTTGGCAATCCCAGGGCTTTCGGCGTACTCGGCGGCGTCAAGCTAAGCTACCCGTACCGGTCGGGAACGCTTTTCTTCAACTTAGAAGGAGCGTACTCAGATCCGCTCTTGTACCTGCGGGATCCTGCTGGAGGAGACTTTCCCATAGACTACATTGTCAGTCTCTGGCAATGGGGGGAGTACTTTCCCTTTCAGGGTGGAGATGAGTCAGGCCTCTATGAGGTGAGGCGGTTTCTCGGGTACCAGTATGGAAACGATCTCGCAGCGTTCAAGGCGGAAGCAGGATACAGTCATTACGGACTCTGGTCTGTCAAGGGTGGAGCGCTACTGATGTTCAAGGGCACCTACAGCATGTACACGGAATGGGACAAGAAACTGCCGGCCTACTGGGCACCGACTTCACACACGCATGAAGGAGAGGATATCCAGACAAACCTCTTGCTTGATGTACTGGCAACCTACGCTCCCGCCCGTTCAACCGAGCTTTTCGGCCATATCTGCTATGCCCATGTATGGAATATGGAGCATTCAAGAAAGAACGGAAACGGCAGCACCCTTCAGATGAGCATGGGAGCCTCATTTTCTCTGTGAAGCGAGACTGGATGCTCCCTGCATCCTGGGTCTAAGCGCTGCTGTACTATATAGTATGCAAATAGTATGACTCCTAATGGTATTTCTCATTAAATAGCTAATAATTAATTTTATTATATTGTATTGTCTGCATACATACACATCTGAATCATACGAACGCTTGACATATTGTAATATATTATTTAGTATACTAATGTCTGACAGCGAATTCTTGCTTGAAATCGCGCTTCGCGCCATCACCCACACATAACTAAACGGCACGAGCGCGAACACATATCTTGCAGCTTAATATTTTTCTGTACACAGGAGGTATACTATGAAAAAGATACTGGTACTGCTTATGGCAGTCATGCTGGTTTTCTCAGTACTGCCGGTGATTGCCGGCGGGGCACGTGAAGAAGTGCCTGATGAAAAGGTAATAAGGATCGCCGAACAGGTGCCTGGACTCATCACCCCGGGATCATGGGACGGACAGGCATTTTCGCTGAACAGCTCAATTTATGAGTACCTGGTTGAAATTGACGTGGATTCGGGAGAACTGGTTCCCTGTCTTGCCAGGGAGTGGTCTACCGAGGACGGAAAGACCTGGACGTTTAAGCTCCAGGAGGGAGTTGCCTTCCATGACGGGAGCCCGCTTACCTCTGCTGATGTGCGGTTCACCATCGAGCGGACCCAGGATCCGGCTCTTGGCCATCTGAAGCAGCAGGATTTTTCCTCAGTGGAATCCATAAACACCCCCGACGATTACACCGTGGTGCTCCACCTTGACGAAGTTCGGCCGACCTTTGTGTACCAGTTTACCGACTATAACATGCCGATTTTGTCATCCACCTATGACTACCAGGCAATGGGAGAGACCCAGCCTATGGGTACCGGACCATTTATGCTTGAACAGATGATACCGAAGGAGTCAGCTCTGCTGGTCCGAAACCCGGACTACTGGCAGGAGGGACTGCCCAAACTAGACAAGCTGATGATCTATTTCATCCCGGACATAGACTCAAGCATCTCAATGCTTGAAGACGGCAGAGTTGACGTAGTTCCCTTT
>SKXS01000099.1 GCA_007128345.1 Spirochaetia bacterium | reverse complement strand
TTGCGGGTGGTGTATACATTGACTGTCGACGGGGTTGTCTTATCCGGGGTTATGGAATCATCAGGATCGAGGACAAGACCTACGCGCAGGTTGTTTGTTCCACTATTCCCGTCTTCTATGTACCCCCACAGTCTCTGGTTCTCGAAAAGCGTCTCCTTCATCTCGAAGCGCAGTTCGTGGGTGTTGTTGTGCATGAGCTCCAGTTCATGGAAGCCGTCGTTGTCTTCGGGGAAGTTTGCCGGTTCCCATGCAGCATCCGAATCCAGCGTGTCGGTCCAGGTGAAGTTGTTCCGCTCAATAACCACCCGTGCAGGGACAGTCCCCCGGTTGTCATGGACTGAGGGTTTCCTCGGGTAGGTGAGATTGAGGGTCACCTCCCCTCCTGCCCCAGTAGCGCCCTGGGCTGACGGGTTCTCCCTCCAGGTTATAGTATCAACTGTTCCGTTGTCGTATTCCCATTCCCGGGCCAGATAAACCCTGACATTTACCTGCTCTATTGCCTCTGATGTTCCAGTGCGGCGCACCTTCACGGTGACGGAAGCATTATTCTCTGCGGGCGTCATAAGTATGGTATCAAGGGTTCTGGTATCCTGATCATTGATTACAAGCTCGTAATAGGGATTATCATCTCCGTCCCCGTCCGCATCGAATCCTGTATCTGAGATGACCGGATTGTTCGCTTCCTCGGCAACATACCCGTCACGTGCATACACCACCCTGATAACCGTAGATTTTCGGTTGTCCTGCAGGGAGGGCTTGGGCTTGAACGAGATGGTCCGGGAGTACTCCCCGTCCGCGTTGGTGAATACCCGCAGGGGCTCTTCCGCCCAGTCATCGTCGTTAACGGTGATGGTGCCGTCATTCTGGTAGCTCCACTGTTCGGGGAGGTAGATATCCACCTGCACGTTCTCTAAAGGGTCACCGGCGTCGTCGGTGACCTCGCCCTTAACGAAGGCGGTATTCATAATCCGCGATATCGTGATGGGAACCAGATAGTTCGTAACCTCCGATACCACGAATACCTGCCGGTCAACCTTGGCCAGTCCGAAGAGGTCTTTATAGACAAGCAGATGGATCTCCTGACGGTCGGCGGTCTTCCCGAATTCCGGGTTCAGGGTCTTCCAGGTGAACCCTGAAAAGGAAAATGAGCCGTCATTATCTGTCTTGGAGCTAAGGAAATAGTTCTGCCTCTCCAGTTCATGGGGCAGTTTTCCTGAATCTGTCCAGGCTGCATAGTCTGCATCACGGGACCCCTCTTCGCTGTAGAGATATACATAAGCCCCTTCAATCGGGTCACCATCGGGCTTGTCCTCAATCACCTCACCGGTGATGTAGGTGGTAAATACCGATGAACAGCCACCGAGCAGAAGCAGTACTGCCATGATAATTCCTAAAGCTGCTGCATGTTGTGCATGGGTGCGTGACATAGATTTATCCTCCTGAAGCCTGCTGCAGTAAGCGGGCTTCCTTGCGTGTCTCCACCTGATAGTAGAGCAGCGGAACGAGTATAAGGGTGATGACCGTTGATGTCAGCAGTCCTCCCGCTATGGACTGGCCGAGCACAGCGTAGATCTCTGCTCCGTCGCCCCTGGAGAAAGCCAGGGGGAGCACACCAAAGAAGGTGGTTAAAGTGGTCATGAGGATCGGCCTCAGCCGCCTGACGGAACCGTGGATCACCGCCTGATAGATGCCCATATCACGCTCTTTACGAAGCAGATTAATGTAGTCGATGAGTACGATGGCGTTGTTCACGACTATGCCGCCCAGGGCTATAATGCCCAGGAAGGCTACAATGGAGAAGTTGGAACCAAAGAGCATGAGCCCCAATACTACGCCGACTATGCAGAACGGGATGGATACCATGACAATCAGCGGCTGGGTAAACCGCTCAAATTGGATCACCATAACGGCATAGACCAAAAAGACGGCGATTGCCAGGACTAGCAGGAGCTTGTTCAGGGAGCTCATCAGCAGTTCCGTGGTTCCTCCAATGGACCAGCTTACGCCAAAGGGAAGGTCCAATTCGTTAAGCTGCTGCTCAATCCGCCGGGTTATCCCCGAAACATCCTGGTCGGTGAGGTATCCGGTCACCGATATGGTGCGCACCCTGTCCCTATGCTCTATGCGGGAGAAGGCAGGCTCAATCCTGAGATCCATGAAGGTGCTGAAGGATACCGCCCTGCCCTGGGAGTCAACAAGCTGGATCTGCTCCATGACATCTGTGGTGAGGGGCTGGCTCCTCAGGTTGGACCTAAGATATATGGGCATTTCTCCCTGAGTTCCTCTGAAGGTCCCGACCTGTTCTCCGGTGAGCAGAATCCGTGAAGTCATGGCCGCTTCAAATGTACTGAATCCCAAAGTACCGAGGTGATGCAGGGCTAAATCCCCTATTGCCATTTCCCGGTCGAAATCCATTGTGGTGGTTGTCTTGTACACCTGGGGATCTGCTGCTAGTATCTGCTCAACTATGCCGGCGGTCTGCTGCAGCAGCTCAAAATTCTGGGCAGTCAGTCTGATCTGAAATCCCATTCCCTCTGTCGCGAGGGCCATCAGCTGGTCAAACCCGCCGTTTTCCACCACAATATCGGCATCAAGCAGGCGTTCCTCCAGGACGAACTGCACTGCAGTAATAATCTCATGGACCCCCCGCTCACGCTCCCTCATCGACTCCAGCAGGATTTTCCCGTAAGCGGCATTATGCACCGTCGATGTACGCCCGTATTCGCTGGCATACCCGGTGAAAAAATACGCTTTGTCTATTTCCGGCACCTGTTCCCTGATGATTGATTCTGCGAGGAGCACCTGCTGCCTGCTCTGCTCCAGGGTGTAAGACTCGGGAAATCTCATGAAGACATAGAACTCCCCGGTATCTGCAGAGGGAATGAAGGTGAGCCCCACAAAACCGATGATCAGCACACTGGCAGCCAGAACCGCTACAGCAGTAAAGAACACAAATCCCCGGCTTCTGATGCACCATGACAAAGTTCTCCCGTAGGAACGCTGCATCGGTTCCATCAGCAGTGAGATCAGGGGCTTCTTTTTCCGCTTTCTCTTGTGGGACAGGTACTGGGAGGTAAAGAACGGGATGACCACCAGTGACACGGTGAGGGATCCTAAAAGTGCGAAGACCAATGTCAGGGAGATATCCTTCATGATGATTCCGATAATTCCCGTCAAGGCTATCAGGGGAAGGAATACGCTGATGGTAGTTGATGCGGAAGCGATCACGGCACCGCTCACCTCTCTGGTGCCCTCCTCGGAGGCGTGGACGGCATCCTTCCCGGTGTTGTAATGCCGGTATATGTTCTCAAGGATGACAATGGAGCTGTCCACCACCATGCCAAGGGCAACCACCAGTCCGGAGAGGCTGAGGATATTCACGGACTGCCCTGCAGCCCGCATGCCAATGAACGCAAATACGATGCTCATCGGGAGAGAGGAGGCAATAATAAGGGTTGCCTTTATGTCACCGAGGAATATGAGGATTACCAGCACGGCCATGGCCATACCGATAAGTCCTGATCTGACCACAGTCATCAGCGAGGACCTCACCATGCTGCTGTCATCCTGGAGGATCTCGAAGGATACTGCCGGGTAGGTTGCTTCTACGGATTCCAGCACGTCCAGGGCAGTACTGATGATATCCATGGTATTGCCGTCCTGACGCTTCATCACATCCACAATCAGCAGAGACGCTCCGTCTGAATCGATGTAGACTTCAGGATCAGGATACCCAAGGTAAACCTCAGCCACATCCCTGAGATAAATCAGTGAATTGCCGCGATGTCCGACTACCAGATCGCGTATTTCCTGGAGATCCCTGAACTCTCCTGTAATCCTCACGGAAAGCTCACTGCCCCGGTAGCTTGTGGAACCGGCAGGCAGGGCTATGTTTGCATAATTCAGCGCTTCATAGATCTGAAGCACGGATATCCCGACAGCTTCCAGGTCCTTGATCTGCAAATCCACGAATACCTGCTCGCTCCGGGCACCATAGAATCCTGCACGGGAGACACCGGGGATCTGCGAAAGCTGGGGAATGATATGCTCATTCACGAAGTCTGCCGCCACGGTGAGTTCCTGGTCGCTGACCACCGCGAAGGAGAATATGGGCATGAGCTCCACGCCTGCCACCAGGGCCATGGGATTGCCGTGAATGCCGTCGGGGAGGTTGCCTGCTATCTGGTCTATCTTGGCCCGGACTTCCGGCAGCGTGGCATAGAGATCCGTCCCTTCCACAAACGAGAGGTGGATCATGCTCACCGAATCCCGGGAGACAGACCTGCTCTGCTGGAGTCCGGGCATAGTGGAGAGCTGTTCCTCAAGTACGTCGGTTACCTCCCGCTCCACATCTGCGGGGCCTACTCCAGGGTATGAGGTGAATACAATGATTTCCGGAAGAGCCACGTTGGGCAGGAACTCCTGGTTCAATGAAAAAAGCGCTATAATCCCGAAAACAATCAAGGCGATCATCACGATGATGATGATCGCAGGATGCCTGATGGCAAAACGTGAAACGTTCATAGGTCGCGCTGCCCAAGTATTCTTACCCGCTGTCCGTCCTGAAGAAAATGCTGCCCTTCAATAATGAAGATCGTGTCACGGTATTCATCCGGAACGGCAAAGCGGGTTTCCGTGGCAAAGGAGACATCCATGGTGATCCGGTGCGCTGTATGTACTTCCGGGTCTACATACCAGACCCGGCTGCCTGCAGTCATCACCCCATGGGGAAGCGAGTAGACACCTATACGTTCGTCCATCACGTAGGTCACGGTCACATACATACCGGGGCGCAGGGAGAGCTGTCCGCCGGTTACCCGGGAGACCACCTCGAACTTCTTGGTTTCCGGGGTCACATACGGGGACATCCTGGTGATTTCCGCTTCTATTACCATCGAGTTCGCCGGGTTTCCGTTTGGAGTCACCGGCCTGCTCACCAGCACGGTCATACTGTCCAGGTGATCAAGGAAGGTGTCATAGAACCGCTCCGGGAGCATGCTGGTAATCTTCAGGGTATCATGATTTCCCACGGTAACTATGGGCACTTGGGGTGAAACCAGGCTGCCCGGGGAGGTGTGCCGCACGAGCACCACCCCGTCCATGGGGGCGCGGAGAGTAGTATAACTCATCTGGAGCTTTGCAAGGTCATACTGGGCTTTATAGGTGTTGTACTGGGTGCGGGCCTGGTCATAGTCCTGCAGGGTGGCAGCCTTCGATTCATACAGCCGCGAGGTGCGCTCAAAAACTGATTTCGCTGCGAGATAGGCTGCTTCAGCCTGGAGATACTGGAGACGCAGGGGTTCCTTGTCTATCTCACCGATGATGTCGCCGGCATTGACTGCATCCCCTGCCTCAACATAGAGCTCTTCCAGCAGTCCTGAAACTCTGGGAAGCACGGTAATTGTGGTCTCGGATTCAATATGACCGCCCAGGGTTATAGTTTCCTGCAGATCCGCCTGCCTGGGCGTGACCACGGTTACAGGAGGATCAGGCCGCTGCACCTGCTCAGGAGATCGCATCCCCTGGAAGTACCAGAGTGCAACGACTGCACCTAAGACAGCTATCACCATGATGTACTTGATTACCCGTGCCATATCTCATTGTCCTGCTTGTGGTAAACCTGCTGTGCAGGAAAGCCGCGGGCACCTTCCGCCTTTCCAAACAAACTGTACAGCCATACTAGGAATTCCCCCCCCTCGGCATGGTCTCTGCACATAAACGGATGCCCGCGACAATCCTCACACTGGTTATAATGTAGCCGGAAAGTATCCTGAAAAATAGATACCATGCATCACAACATGATGCCCCATCTGTAATCCGTGAATGTGACAACCGTCATGTATGCATTGATTTCCACCCCGTGGTATACTGCATGCATGAAGTGGTTTCACGAGATGCCCCTGGAACCGGGGCTGCTGAAGATATTCAGGGTGTTTGCTCTGGGGGTCTCAATCTTTTTTTTCCTCTTCTACAGCTTTCCTGCCCCCATATTCCCCACACTCGGCCCCTACCCCAGGATGCTCTCATTCATGGGACTCTCCTACGGACTGCTGTTTGTCTATCTGATTGTCCCTAAGATCCAGGACATCCTCAAGAACTACTACCTGCCGCTGGCCATACTGGCTTCAATCTTCATCCCCATGGGATTCATCAATTGGGCACCCCACGCTCCGCTGGACCTGCCCGATTCGATGAGCCTTGCCATCCATCCCATCAACACCTGGACGGTCACCATCCTTATGCTGTTCCCCCTCGTGATAACCGCATGGCAGTACTCCTTCAAGATCGTCCTCATATTCTTCGCCGGGCTCGGTATTATTGATCCGCTCATTGCCATCTTCATCTATGAAATGGGCACCCTCTCCCTTTATATGGCCATCTATGCATCCGCAGTACGTATTATCGCATTTGCTGCAATCGGCTTTGTGATTACCGAACTCATGAAGAACCAGCGCAGACGCCAGCAGGATCTGGCAACTGCAAACAGGAAGCTCCAGGAGTACGCCAGACAGATTCGGGAGTTTGCCATCATCCGGGAGCGTAATCGGCTGGCTGCTGAACTCCATGATGTGCTGGCTCACACGCTCAGCGGCCTGACCGTTCACCTTGAGGCCCTGGATGCGGTGATTCCCCATGATCAGGAGATGCTCCGCAGGGAGCTGCGCAAGGCCATTGAGAGTTCCCGCGAAGGCCTCCGTGAAACCCGACGCGCCCTCCATGATCTGCGTGCGGAACCTATAGAGGAGTTCGGACTGCACCTTGCCGTCAAGCATCTTATCGACCAGTATGCCCGCCGCGGAGGGATTGCCATAGATGTGCAGTATTCATCGTCCATTCCCCAGCTCAGCCCGCCTGTGGAGCAGAACGTCTACCGCATCATCCAGGAATCTCTGGAGAATGTCATCCGCCACGCCCGGGCAGCCTACTGCCTGATACATATATTCTGCAAGGAGGAACACCTGAAGCTGATTATCGAGGATGACGGCATTGGGTTTGCTCCCGAAACTGTGGACACGCGCAGCCATTTCGGCATTACGACCATCCGTGACCGGGCAGCCAACCTTGCCGGCACCCTGTCAGTCACCAGTCCGAAAAAGGATGGGCTGCCGGGAACCCGTATCGAAATCACCATACCTTTGGAGAAATGCTATGATCCGAATTATCATATGTGACGACCAGGCTATTGTACGGGAGGGACTGAAAACCATTATCTCCACCGATCCCGAAATCTCCGTGATCGGTACTGCGGCAGACGGTGAGGAGCTTCTCCATATGCTCAGATCTATGTCCAGTGAAGAGATCCCGCACCTGGTGCTCCTTGACTTGAAGATGCCTGTCCTCAACGGCATCCGTGCCGCCCAGGAAATTAACAGCCGCTATCCGTCAGTGAAGATTCTGGTGCTTACGACCTATGATGAAGATGCATGGGTTTTTGATGCCATACGTGCGGGAGCTTCGGGATATATCCTCAAGGATACCCCCAAGGAGAGCCTCTTTGATGCCATCAAGGGAACAGTCATGGGGAGCACCTATGTAGATCCTTCACTTGCGGGAAAGGTGCTCAAGATGGTACGCGGGGAGTATGTGCCCCAGGACACTGAAGCATTGGAATCCTTCAGTGAACGGGAACGGGAGATGATCATCCTCATTGCACGGGGATACTCGAACACGGAGATTGGGGAGAAGCTCTTCCTGTCCGCCGGCACAGTAAGGAATTATACCAGTTCCATATTCACTAAGCTCAACGTGGCGGACCGCACCCAGGCGACTGTTGCCGCACTGCGCAACGGACTCATCAGGCTGGAAGATATCTAGCGCTGCTGCACGTTCGGATATGCGTAGACCTCAGCAATCATACCGCAAAAGGCAGCTGGGACTTCTGCGCCCGGAGTCCGTATGCTTTCGGTTATTCGGATGTCAGAAGGTCTCACGAGATACCGTCACGTAGGGATCCCACTCATAGGCTTCCGCATACTGGTTGTACCGATCACATAGGGTACGCCACTGCCTCTGGGTAAGCAGATCAAAGAGGTTCGTCATCTGGATCAGACCGCTGGTAACATGCAGGCCGCCGCCGTCAAGGGTTTTAAAGATAGTCTCCGGTTCCATGGAGAATATATCCAGCGGGTTTTCAAAGATCATGCGGGTAAGCAGCGATCCGTCGATACCGTGCTTGACCAGATATGCCAGCGCTCCCAGCATGCCCGGGATGCCCGGGAATCCTGACGCACCGTTGCGCTTATCCTCGAGGGTATGGGGTGCATGGTCGCTTTCGAGAACATCTATCCTCCCTGCAAGTACCGCATCCAGCAGGGCAACCCGAACAGACTCGTCACGAAGCGGCGGATTCACGGTGTAGAGATACCCGTCCTCCTGTGCTTCCAGATC
>SKXS01000038.1 GCA_007128345.1 Spirochaetia bacterium | reverse complement strand
TTTGCAGCCGCATCGTGAACATCTGCATCTTCGGCAACCATCTGCACCGAGTTGCCGGGGCCTACGCCGTATGCCGGCGTTCCGCTGGAGTAGGCTGCCTTCACCATGGCAGCTCCACCCGTGGCAAGTACCAGGTCCACCTGCTTCATAAGCTCTTCAGTTGCGGGGATCGAGGGTTCGGCAATAATCTGCACCAGATCTTCCGGAGCTCCAATGCGCTTCAATCCTTCCCGCATGAAGGATACCGCAAGGGATGAGCTATCCTTTGATTTCGGATGCGGAGCGAATATGACAGCATTGCGGCCTTTAAGCACGGATACCGCATTGCTTCCGGGGGTTGCGGTGGGATTGGTAACCGGGGTCAGCGCACCCACAACCCCTACGGGTTTCGCATACTTGCTGATGCCCTTCGCTTCATCACGCTCAATGCATCCCACCGATAACGCACCGGTAATATCCTTTACCACACCAAGAATCTTGTTTTTGTGCTTAGTAATTTTATCCTTGACGTTTCCCATGCTGGTTTCACGCACTGCTGCTTCTGCCAGCATGGATATCCTGTCGTCACGGTAAACCTCCCAGGCAGCCGCCAAACGTACAAGGTCTATCTCTTTTTGTGTGTAGTTTGATACTGCCTGCTGTGCGGCCCGTGCACGGCTGACTAGATCGCTGATCATCTCCTCAATGTGGTTCATTATGCGCTCCAATTTACTTTCTTTTTGTAAGTAACAATACCATGAGGTAGTTGATTTGTCCACAAGGCAGTTGTCTCAGAACGCAAAAAACCGCTTCCCAAGAAAGAGAAGCGGTAACCCCCTTTTGCAACCAGCAGCAGACGCTGCCTGAACAGCCTGCAGTCCGGTAGCTGCAGTCTGTTAACGTCCCTGTAATCAAGAAAATGGGCCCGGCCTGCTGCCGGGGCCGTATATAATTATACATCATAATCCTGAATTTCATAGAGTTTTTTTTGCTTTTTGCTTCCTCCTCTCGTTGAACATGCTATAATCCACCCATGCGGAGGTGTAGAGATGAAACGCTGTTCAATCATTTTCCACAGTGTATGCGGCAACTGCTACTTAATTGCGTCGGCATTCAAAGACGCACTTGTCCAGCAGGACATTGATGCACGGCTTTACCATATTGAGGACGATGACCTCCATGTATGGGCCAACAAGTTTGAAGTTGCAAACGACTACTACGAAGAGATCATCGATCTGCCGGTTGCAAACTCAGAGAAGATGCTGAAAAGCGACATGATTATTCTTGGCAGCCCGACGTACTTTGCGAACGTGTCTGCCGAAATGAAGCAGTTCATGGACTCATCCTCTATGTATTTTACCAAGGGCAGTTTGAGCGGTAAGTTCTTTGCCTGTTTTACCAGCTGCTCGTACGTTGAGGGCGGGGGAACATTGACTCTCCAGTCCATGCTGCACTATGCACAGCATATGGGTATGGTGCATATACCCCTGGGCAAGCAAGTGCAGCATATTGACCCCCAGCAGCCCGTATGCGGCATCATGCACCACTCAGGCCCAGAAAGTATCGTGCGTCCGTCGGACAGGCTTGAGAAAGCTGTGGCATTCTACGCGAAGCTGCTTGCAGATGCGGTGAATCGATAGGGGTTTCAGGATTTTCCGGTCTTCCTGTTACACAACCGGTTCAGTATTCTCCTCCATAGGGAAACGCCAAATTTCCTGGAGTAGTCAACAGCCGCCTCCTCCATGGAGTATTCCTGGCCGTACTTGTGCTTCAAGTCGTCCCAATGCTTGACAACCCACATATAGAGGTCTCCGGGAGTTCTCCCCACAAACCTGGCTAGAATCATCTCGCTCCTGATAATCCTGATAATAGGCGTGTAGACATGCTCAAACCATGAACGGGCGGCCGTATCAAGGGATATCTCTTCGGCTGAGTCCTGGTTCATGTAGTACTTATGTACAAATATATGATTGAGTACTTCCTGGTAACGCCCGGGTGCTGTGAACCGAATTTCCCTGAGGTTCATTATCTGATCCAGTTTGTGCTGCTTGAGGATATCAATAAACTGACAGCGCTCGTACTCCAGAAGCTTCCGCTTCAGCTTATCCTTGGTCATGCCGGGTTCTATGGATATTTCCGAATCAAGTTCCACAACTTCAGCATCAATAAACTCTACACCCTGGGTCCTTGCTACGGAAACCCGGTGGTTTCCGTCCCGCACAAAGTAAACTCCCCCGAGTTTATAGACTTGAATGGGTGGTAAATTCACGTTCGACAGATGCGCCCGGTCAATATTTACCCAGCGGTTGCGAAGCATCTGTTTTTTCGGCAGGAACGAATAGGTGAAATCGTAGTACCTCCCTTCGCTCCCTACAATCTTGTGTATCGGTATGGTACGCATACCAAGGTACTGCTCCTTCTTCGACTTGACCAGTTCCTTCACATCGTAGAAGGGAAGCAGTTCTTTCTTCTCTATGCCCAAAAGCCCAAAAATCGACTGGAAGACCGCTTTAGTTTTTGCGCGGGAAAAATCCTCTTTAGCCTGGTATGCCGTACGGTCAATCACTGCTGCACCTCCAGGAGGTAGTACTCATACACATTGATCACCTGGGTATCATGGTATGTGCTCTCCCGCTGCTGGTTCATGTCAATCAGGTGTACGTGGCCATGAAGCAGATATCGGGGCCTGAAGCGCCTCATGAACCACAGAAAACCGGAAAACCCCTGATGGCACCGATCTTCTTGGTCATGAATACCCTTGGGCGGGGCATGGGTAATAAATATATCGAGGAAACGTCCCCGCACCAGCCGATTCCACAGCAGCTTTGGAACCAGGCGCATGAGTTTCAGATGCATATACAGGTCTGTATACTGGTTCTCGCCCCGATTGTAGCGCATACATCCGCCCATACCTGCGATGATGAGATCTTGCTCCTTAAGGTAGACCACCTTCCCCCCTATATAGGTGGAACCGAAGTAATCGGTCATAACTTCATGTGACTGCGGGTTGCCCATGAAGTCATGCTGTTCTGCGGAAGCATGCTTTGGAAATTTGAACCTGCGCAAGTGTTTCAGGTTATGGTTTCCAAAGACAAAGTAGAGGTGTTTATTGAGCATGGAAACGATGAACCCGTAGTAGTCCATGACAAGGTCCCCTGCGCCGATGACTAGATCGACATCACCGAACCGTTCTTTGATATTGCTTGAGTACACCAATGGAGACTTCACATCAGAGAGGCAGAGAATTTTTACCGGCTTTTTTTCACTTTTCACGCATATCCTCTTCTCCCACCTAGGTCAGGAGGTATCCTCCGTCAACTATCATGGTCGTTCCGGTGATGCACGCAGATGCCGGTGATGCTAAAAAAAGCACTGCCCCAGCTACATCATCAGGAGTTACCAGTCTTCCTAACGGAGTCCGCTGCAGTACGGATTCCGCGAGGTCCGATGCATGCTCCCGCAGCCTTGGCGCATCCACTAAGCCGGGGGCTACCGCATTTACCCTGATGCTGTGCGATGCGAGTTCCGCTGCCAGCGAACGGGTGTATGCATCCACAGCCCCTTTTGCGGCATCGTAGTGAGCAGTTCCGCCGAAGCCCGGATGATGCGCATTGATGCTTGAAACCATTATGATGGATCCACCGGAGGTTTTCATCATACTTGAGGCTTCCCTGCAGCAGAGAAACACTCCCCTGGCATTGAGGCTGAAGACCTCATCCCACTGGCTTGCGGTGAGCTCTTCCTGCAGTGATACGGTAAAGATTCCCGCATTGTTCACCAGGATATCGAGGGGACCCAGCAGATTTTGGGCCTGTTCGAAGAGATTGCGTACGGACTGTTCATCACGAAGATCTCCCTGGAGAACTGTAACTGCAGATCCTGCTGCCTGCAGATCTCCCGCAAGCTCCTCCGCACGTTTGATGTTCCCATGGCAGTGAAGGGTTACTGATGCGCCTGCCGCAGCAAACAGCCGGCTTACCGCACTCCCAATAGTGCCTGCTGCTCCTGTGACCAGCGCATGTTGCCCATCCAGAGATATCAAACGGCGGGGATCACAGGTATTCATAGAAAATCATCTCCTTCATGCTGGCGAAACGCAGCTATCATGTCACGGCACTGGGGGTACAGGCTGATAAGCTCTTCGGTACCGGCAAAGGTCACATCCTCATCGTCGTAGGCCAGGGGCATGGTTACCCCGAACAGGGCAAAAGAGGCACCAGATGTCAGTCTGGTTCCCTGCCAGACACCGTGAGGCACAACCGAAACAGGTAGTTCCCCGGATTTGCTTGTGCTTCCCAGTATGCGGACCTGACAGGTCCCGTCTGGATAGAGCAGCAGCTGTTCAGCCGGCCCTCCCATGCAGAGATGCCAGATTTCATCACCCTGGAGTCTATGGAGTGAGGACCATGATTCAGGGGTGATGAGATAGAGCACTGAGGAACCGAGGACCTTGTCGCGGCCGTACCTGCCGGGAAGCGAGGCTCCCGATACCACATCGCCTCCAAGGTAGACTCTCCTGAAGTATCCTCCCTCCCGGGGCAGCGGGTTCAGACTGAACAGATCCATAATCTCCTGAGCCGTCAAGCTGAACTCACCTCCCATCCTGAAAGGATCGAACGGATCAGATTGCTGAACACATCCCGGACCTGCCGGCCGGTCTCCATAACCTCAGCGTGGGTAAGCGGTTGCGGCAATATGCCCGCTGCCATGTTCGTGATGCAGGAAATCCCCAGTACCCGCATTCCTGCATGGGAGGCGGCAGTTACTTCAGGGGCTGTAGACATGCCTACCGCATCTGCGCCAAGCATGCGGAGCATGCGGATTTCTGCGGGGGTTTCAAAGCTGGGGCCCGGCATATATGCATACACCCCTGCTTTGATGCTGATGCCGAGCTGAGCAGCCGTCTCTACTGCCAGATGCTGGAGCTCAGGAGTGTAGGCAGCCGACAGATCGTTGAATCTGGGCCCGAAGGCATCCAGGTTCGGCCCCCTCAAGGGGCTCTCATCGTGAAACTTGATATGGTCGGCGATTACCATGAGATCCCCGGGGGAAAAGGAGGTATTCACCCCCCCTGCTGCATTGGTCACCAGGAGGTTACTGATACCGAGGAGCTTCATCACCCTGACAGGGAACACCACATCCTTCATGGAGTATCCTTCATAATAGTGGAACCTTCCCTGCAGAATGAGTACCTGCCTGCCTGCAAGGGTCCCCCCCACCAGCTGTCCGGCATGTCCCTCCACGGTTGACACCGGAAAGTGGGGAATCTCTCCATAGGGAATCAGTACAGGATCTTCCACCTCGTCAGCCAGCACCCCAAGTCCAGAACCCAGGATCATACCGATCTCAGGCTGGCTGCTGAGCTTCTGTCTCACTCTGTCTGCAGCTTCCTGCAGCTTCTTCATATCATCATGCATATGTACTCCTCCCGGAAAAAGCTATCCCTGTCCTGGATAGTAGGGCTGGCCGATTGCCTTCGGCGCCTGTGAGCTCTTGGAAAACACCACGAGGGCCAAGAGGGTCACCACATAGGGAAACACCCGAAGGATCAGCGGCGGTATTACCGCAAATTCCGGGATCACCTGAGATACATTGGCAATGGTAATGGCGAACCCGAAAAAGAAGGTTGCCCCCAGCACCCCGAAGGGTTTCCACTGACCAAAGATCAGCGAAGCCAGGGCGAGAAACCCCAGTCCTGCTACGGTTCCCCCAAACTCGCCTGAGTAGGTAACCATGATGATGCCCCCGCCGAGTCCTGCGTACGCCCCTGATATCATGACGCCGAGATAGCGCATGAGATACACGTTAATACCGGCAGAAGCAGCCGCTCCAGGGTGTTCACCGCAGGAACGGAGTCTGAGCCCGAAGGCGGTCTTGTAGAGCAGGAACCAGCTGATCAGCAGGATGGCGAGCACCAGCCATGTGGAGCTGTAGACCTGGGTGAAGAAGAGCCGTCCGATAATAGGAATCTGGGAAAGCACGGGGACGGTCCTGCGGAACAGTCCCGTACGAATGAGGATATTCCCGCTTCCGGTTATGGTGCGGGCCAGGTACACCGTAAGCGCACCTGCCATCATGTTAATAGCCGTTCCACTGATCACCTGGTTTGCGTTCAGATTGATGGATGCCAAGGCATGGAGCAATGAGAATATCATGCCGCCAACAAATCCAGCTAAAAGCCCGATGGGAACAGCTGTACCCGGAGGCATAACCGGTTCCAGGTAGCGTACTGTGATGGCGGTACAGAAGTACCCGATCACCATAAGTCCTTCCAGCCCGATATTGATAACCCCGCTGCGTTCGCTGAAGAGGCCGCCCAGTGCGGTGATAAGCAGAGGTATGGTGTAGGCTATTGCATAGGGAAATATCTGCGCAACAATATCCCACATGTCACTTCCCTCCTTTCTTAAACCTGCTGAACCTGACCCAAACACGCTGGATAATCAGGCTGGTAGCAGTGAAGTAGATGATGGTCGCGATGATCGCATCGGATATCTCAGGGGGAATGCCCGTCATGGCGTTCATAAACCCCTTCCCTGAATGGAGGAGCCCGAAGAACAGCGCCGCCCCCAGAACTCCCAGAGGATTGTTCGCTCCCAGGAGTGCCACGGCAATGCCGTCAAATCCCTGGATGGGAAGCACGCCGATCTGCATATTCACCGCGTAGCCGGCATAGAAGGTGACCCCTGCAAGTCCCGCCAGTCCTCCCGCGATCACCATGGAGAGGATAATATTCCGATTCACATGGATGCCGGCGTAGAGTGCGGCATGCCGATTGAATCCCACTGCCTTGAGTTCAAAACCCAATGCAAGACGGTTGAGTATGAACCGTATGACAAATACTGCAACGAGTGCTATGACGATACCCAAATTGATGTAGGATCCGTTAAAGAGATTCGTCAGCCACGGCGCCCGGAGCGAGGCCTGAGCCGGAAGTATCCTCGATTCAGTCTCAAGGAATGCCCCCTTCAGGTACGTGGGGACTACATAGTAGACCACCCAGTAGGCTATCCAGTTCATCATGATGGTGGCAACCACCTCATGGACATTGAACTTCGCCTTGAGGAATCCAGGTACTGATCCCCAGGCTGCGCCCCCGGCAAACGCTGC
The DNA here is from genome assembly GCA_007128345.1 of Spirochaetia bacterium. Classification (GTDB taxonomy): domain Bacteria; phylum Spirochaetota; class Spirochaetia; order PWKH01; family PWKH01; genus SKXS01. The sequence continues at coordinate 1,407 of SKXS01000038.1, read as the reverse complement.
GGCAATCATCAGGAGCAGAAGCAGCGGCCGGGGAATCACCACATTCAGTCCGATGATGACTGCACACAGACCTCCCATGAGCATCTGCCCGGAAGCCCCGATATTGAACAGACCGGTCTTGAAGGCAAAGGCTACCGAGAGTCCTGTCAGGATGAGGGTGATGGATGTCGCAATGGTGTTGCCGATCCGCATAACACTCATCAGGCTGCCGCGCATCAGATGGTAGTACCCTGCAATGGGATTGCTCCCAATGGAAACCATCAGCAGTGCTCCGGCCAGGATGCCCAGCACAATTGCTGAAATCGCCATGATCAAGGCTTCAGGCATTCGCTTCATGTGTTTCCCCTCTCTTGTATCCGGCCATCATGAGCCCGATCTCCTCCTCATTGGTTTTGTTGGTTTCCACCACGTCAATGAGCTCGCCGTTGGAGATGACGGCGATCCTGTCTGCGAGGTTGAAGATCTCGTCAAGTTCCAGTGAGACCAGCAGGACTGCCCTGCCGTTGTCCCGCTGTTCTACAAGCCGCTTATGTATGTACTCTATGGCCCCGACATCAAGGCCCCGGGTGGGCTGTACCGCGATGAGCAGTTCGGGGTTCATGTCGATCTCCCGGCCGACAATGGCTTTCTGCTGGTTGCCCCCTGAAAGCTGCTTGGCCAGGCTCAGACCCCCCCGTCCGGAGCGGACATCAAAGAGCTTGATCACTTTATCCGCATGCTCCTGAATAACCTCGTCGTTGAGCACTCCCCTGCGGGAGTAGGGTTCCTGATAGTAGGATTTGAGCACCATGTTTCCGGCAAGTGTAAAGTCGAGCACCAGGCCGTGCTTGTGCCGATCCTCAGGTATATGCGCCACCCCTGCTTCATTTCTCCTGCGTATGCTGTAGCGGGAAATGTCCTCTCCCTTCAGCAGGATTTTTCCTGACTCTACTTGGGTAAGACCGGTAATTGCCCCGACGAGTTCCCGCTGTCCATTCCCGTCCACCCCCGCGATGCCGACGATCTCTCCCGCCCGAACCTGTACAGAGAAATTTTTAAGGATACGGTACTTGCGCTCATCCTGAACGCTCACGTTCTGCACATCCAGCACAAGATCTCCCGGTTTCGCGGCTTTCTTGGTAACCTTGAAGGAGACTTCTCGCCCAACCATCATGGAGGCCATCTCTTTTTCGGAGGTCTTCTTCACATCCACCACTCCGACAAGTTTACCTCTTCTGATGATCGAACAGCGGTCAGCAATTTCCTTGATTTCACGAAGCTTGTGGGTGATCAGAATGATCGATTTCCCCTCTTTGATGAGTTCATGCATAATGTGCATGAGCTCATGGGTCTCCTGCGGGGTAAGCACCCCGGTGGGCTCGTCAAATATGAGTATTTCAGCCTTGCGGTAGAGCATCTTGAGGATTT
>SKXS01000131.1 GCA_007128345.1 Spirochaetia bacterium | reverse complement strand
CCATGATGTCCTTGCCGAGCACCATGGGAATCTTGTAGTGGTTATGCTCATCCATGGCGTCCAGCATCTCCTTGAAGGAGACAATGGTCCTCCTGCGGTTGGGCACTTCAATGCCCACCGCCTGCTTCCCCGGAATGGGAGCCACAATACGCACACGGGAAGCCGCCAGCTGAAGCGCGATGTTATCCGAAAGATTGGTTACAGCAGATACCCGCACGCCCGGCGCCGGAAGGATCTCAAACATGGTCACCACGGGACCCTTCTGGATTCCCGTCAGCTTGGCTTCAATGCCGAACTCCCTGAAGGTCTGCATAAGCGCATTTGCAGCGGCCTTGGTGTAGGCATCATCCTCAACGGCTGCCTGGGGATAGCTGGAGAGCAGGGATTCAGGCGGCAGTACGTAGTCTATCATGGGGGCGATGATTCCCCGGCGTTTCCTCTTCGTTCCAGCCTCGCTTTCCCGGCGATCCCAGTCATGGTCAATACCCGCCTCATCCTGATCTTTCTGCTTGCCCGAATGGGGAAGGTTATGAAACTTCGGATCCTCGGGAGGAAGCGTAGGAGTTACCGTATTGACCAGATCAACCGGTTCGCGCGCAAGGGGCGAGAGGTCCTCCTGCGTTTCATAGGTCCCTTCAGCCGCAAGCACCGCATCACTGCGTTCGTCTTCCCGGGAAGATTCCGGGATATCCTGGGGGGCATCGCGTTTCGGGGGCACAGGCGGATGCGCAGGCAGTTCCCGTTCGTCCGGTCTTTCAAATGCATCCGGTTCCATTTCATCTGCAGATCTGCGCTGCTGGTATTTCCTGAAGGATTTCATATCAAGGATGCCCGGCACCTCGGGGAATGAGAGCCTGTCATCCTGGCTTGCGGCAGTCAGAAGTTCCGGCTGTGCTTTGGGTAACACTTTCAAGACAGCAGCCTCGTCTCTCCTCAGTTCACTCTGAGCTGCCTGACGTTTCGGCTCATCGTCACGAAACAGGTTGACCGCCCCGAGGAAAAACAGGATGAGTTCAAGCACGAGAATGGTAAAGACTGTGTAGACCGCTGGATTTCTTCCCAGCAGCTCGATGAGGTATCCGGCTATGGGGGTATCGGTCCCGGTAAACAGCAGATGCAGGTATATGACGGCAGTCACAAACGGAATAAGCGAAAGCACCAGCAGCGCTAAAAGCCGCCTGCGTACGCGGCGGGAGAAGAGAACCATGCCGAAAAAGAAAAGAAACACGGGAACATACCATACTGCATAAAAGAGCATCTCTTCAGCCCAGGCTGCCCAGCCATATGCCTGCTCCATAAGAGGAAAGAGCGGATCCAGGTATTCCGGAATCACGAGCAGCGCTGCTGCGGCAAGTCCTGCGAACAGTATGATGATTGCGAGAAGAATTTTCACCAATCCGGCCAAGTCATGCTCCTATGTGGAGGTATCTCCTCCATTCTGCACAAAATCTACAGGAAAGACAACTGGGCACCGGGAAAGTATCACCTCATCGAAAAAAGAGTCCGTAGAGGCCCAGGGGAACAAGGTAGCAGCTGAAGAGGTAGAGCCTCCCTTCGCGCACAAGATAGAGCAGCAGTTTCAGCGAGAGAAACCCCGTCACCGCTGCAGCGGCAAACCCCGCGGCCAGCGCCTGGGCTGATACTGTCTCCCCCAGGCCGGGAGATGTGAGCACCTCCAGGATGAGGGCTCCTAATACCGCAGGAAGGGATATGAGGAAGGAGAGCTCCCCTGCGGCCTTTCTGTCCATTCCGCACAGAAGCGATGCTGATATGGTGATCCCCGAACGTGATATCCCCGGCAGGGTGCCCAGCCCCTGGGATGCTCCGACTATGACGCTTATACCGGGGGTAACCTCCTTGAGGAGCCTGCTTCCCCTGCCCCACCTGCCGGCAATGAGTATGGCGGAGGTCACGAGAAACATGACGTATACAGCACGGACGGGCATATTGCCGACCGCTGAAGAAGCCGCCAGGCCGACGGCTGCGGTAACTGCCGTAGCGATGATGATCATGACAACCACCCTGATATTTTCCCGGTGCTCACGGGAGTGTTGCTGAGGTATCTTCAAAGCAAGCAGCAGCCAAAGTGAGGTGAGCAGCTGGGCAATGCGGGACCGGAACACGTAGATGATCACCAGGAGGGTAGCTACATGAAGCACCACATCGTAGAAGAGGGGTATGCCGCGGATGCCCAGGAAGTCGCGGAAGATCACCAGGTGTCCGGAACTTGAGACAGGCAGGAATTCGGTAATACCCTGAAGGGCTCCGAGGATGACTGACTGCACCACACTCATGGTCTGCATATTACCCGGAATCATGCTGTCTGGCAACGGTGAGGATCAGCACATGCCGCTGGTGTCCGGGGAGCAGGGGGTTTACTGCCCGTATCACCTCAGTACGGGGCTCCTGGAGTCCATGCGCAGAGAAGTATCCTGATATCATATGGGTTTCCCTGGATGTCATATCCTCAGTACCCCGGTAAGCGATCACCGTACCCCCCGGTTCGAGCCGGGGCAGCAGGATGTGCAGGAGATCAGGCAGCTGCTTCACCGCTCTGAGCATGATGCAGGGAAACTGCCTGCTGACTGCAGCCATGTCTGACTCGACCACTTCAATACGCTGCTGCAGACCCGTAACAGCAGCACAGTTGCGTAAAAACCCGCAGCGCTTGGCTGAACGCTCAATAAGTGCAATATGCAGTTCATCTATCATGACTGCCGCGGGTATGCCCGGTATGCCGTTGCCTGATCCCAGGTCTGCCGCCCTGCCGGATCCGAACAGCGGAGGCCTGCGTTCCAGCAGCAGAGGCAGGGGGCACAGGGCGTCAAAGATGTGCTTCCTGATGATCTCCTCTCCAGCCGCGCCTACAAGGCGGTAGCGGGGATTCCAGAGCTCCAGTTCCCGGTAGTACGCCTCCAGCTGAGATACCTGCAGATCTCCCCACCGCAGACCGAGGGCATCCAGTCCCTCCCGGATCAAGGACCTCACGGCACTCACCTTCTTTTCCCAAGGACTACCATCAGCAGTGCGATGTCGGCATTCCGTACCCCGGAGATGCGCGATGCCTGGCCAACGGAAAACGGTCTGATGCGCATGAGCTTCTCTCTGGACTCGCTGGAAAGCCCTTCAATCAGGTCATAGTCAAACCCTTCGGGGATGCGTATGCGCTCCACACGATCGAACTTCCGTACCTGAAGCTCCTGACGCTTGATGTATCCCTCGTACTTCACATCCAGTTCCGCCTGACGGATGTGGGACGGGTCAAACCGCTCAAGCCCTGGCACCTCGCTGATATTATCCTCCAGCGAAACCTCGGGATTCTTGAGATGCTGATACCAGCTCTTTCCATCCTTCCTGCTGCGTGCAAGCAGGTCCTTGATCTCGCCAATATTCGCCACCTTTTCCCTGAGCTTCTCAAGCGCTCTGTCATCCTGAAGTCCAGCCTGATACCCCTTCTCCAGCAGGCGCTGGTCAGCCGAGTCATGGCGCAGGTTGAGCCGGTACTCAGCCCGTGAGGTGAACATGCGGTAGGGCTCCTGGGTTCCCTTGGTCACCAGGTCGTCGATGAGCACTCCTATGTAGGCTTCGCTGCGGGAAAGCACCAGCGGCGGACGGGAGGAGAGCTTCAGTGCGGCATTGACTCCCGCCATGAGGCCCTGGCATGCCGCCTCTTCATAGCCTGATGTTCCATTGGTCTGGCCGGCGCAGTAGAGGTTTTCAAGCCGTTTGGTCTCCAGGGTGGGATAGAGCTGCGTAGGATCGAGGTAGTCGTACTCCACCGCATAGCCGGGACGCATGATGCGGGCATCCTCGAGTCCGGGAATCGTCCTGATAAAGGCTTCCTGGGCCTCCTCGCTGAGGGATGATGAGATACCGTTGAGGTACATCTCCTGTGTTCCCAGACCTTCCGGTTCAACGAATACCTGGTGACGATCACGCTGGGGGAAGCGCACCACCTTATCCTCAATGGACGGGCAGTACCGCGGACCTATCCCGGTAATTTTCCCTCCGTACAGGGGGGAGGTACCCAGGTGCTCGCTGATGATCCGGTGGGTGCTGCTGTTGGTGTAGGTGATCCAGCAGGAGACTGAAGGACGGTCAACCGTGTCATAGGAGAATGAGAAGGGGTGCATCTGCGCATCTCCGGGCTGCTCTTCCATGCGGTCCAGGTGCAGGGAGCTTCTGAGCACCCGTGCCGGAGTCCCGGTCTTCATCCGGCCTACGGTGAAGCCCAGTTCCCTCAAGTGGATGCCCAGCCCTGATGCTGCCGGCTCACCAAGCCTTCCGCTGGGGGATGCATAGCTCCCGATGAAGATCTTCCCCTCCATGAAGGTTCCTGTAGTGAGCACCACGGCACGGGATGAGAACCTGCGGCCCCGTTCAGTGACTACCCCCGTCACCCGCCGTCCAGATGAGTCGGTCTGCAGGGCGGTCACCGTATCCTGGAAGAGGTGGAGATGCTTCGCGCCTTCGAGTGTCTCCTTGGCAAGCCGGTGGTAGCTGAATTTATCAGCCTGGGCCCGGGGAGCCTGTACTGCGGGACCTCTCCTGCGGTTGAGCACGCGGTACTGGATCATGGTCTGGTCAATGAACCGCGCCATGACGCCGCCCAGGGCGTCGATCTCCCGGACGATGTTCCCCTTGGATAGTCCCCCTACAGCGGGGTTGCATGAAAGCCTGCCGACGGCATCAAGGTTCTGGGTTATCAGGAGAGTTGAATAATCCAGAGACGAAAGCGCCACGGCAGCCTCTATGCCCGCGTGGCCTCCTCCTATGACAATGACATCAGCATCCATACCCCGCTCCCTGCTACTTGCCCACACAGAACTCGGAGAAGATACGCTCCAGGATATCCTCCGTGGTGACCTCCCCAGTGAGTTCGCCCAATGCATTCAGTGCATCCTGCACGTCCGGGGCTATGACATCAACGCTCATGCCTCCCTCAGCCGCACTGACGGCCTCATCCATTGCTTCCGCGGCACGGTCCAGCAGCTCCTTCTGCCTGAGCGCGTCCACCAGGACCTCCTGGCTGTCTCCCCTCCGGTATCCCACCAGCCTCCTGACCATCTCCGCCTCCAGCTCCCGGAATCCTGATGCGGTCCTGGCACTCACCGGCATGGTATGTCCCGGCGCCTTGAGCGCTTTTGGCGAATCAACCTTGCTCCAGACGAGCACATAGCGGTCATCATTGAGACAGCGTCTGTAGGTCTCAAGCTCGTCCCCGCACAGCTTTTCTTCTGCGTCAAAGAGATAGAGCACCAAGTGAGCATGCTCCTGCACCTCACGGCTTCTTTTCATGCCCTCCTCTTCAATGCGGTCGTTGGTGACCGTACGGAATCCAGCGGTGTCATAGAGCTTTACGGGTATTCCTTCCACGGAAATCCATGATTCGATGTAGTCGCGGGTTGTTCCGTGGATATCGGAAACGATTGACCGGTCCTCCTTGAGGAAGAGATTGAAGAGGGAGGACTTGCCTGAATTCGTCTTGCCGGCTATCACGACGCGGGCCCCGTCTCGATAGATTTTACCTGCCTGGTAGGTGGATGCGAGGTTCCTGAGCTCCTCCGCCGTCTGCCCCATGAGGGATACCGGAAGGTCAGTCTCCTCTTCGATTTCATCATCGGTGTAGTCCAGCTGCACTTCCAGAACGGCGAGGATATCCAGCACCTGATGCTTCAGCGCGTGTATGCGCTCCTGGAGTGCTCCCGACAGCCTGTTCAGCGCGTAGTGGTGCGCAAGCTCCGATTTTGCTCCTACGAGCTCCTGCACCGCCTCAGCCTGGGTGAGATCGATCTTCCCGTTTAAAAAGGCCCGGAAGGTGAATTCCCCGGGAAGGGCCTCCCTGAATCCTGCAGCACGAAGGGCTTCCAGGATTGAGCCGATCCCCGGAAGGCTCCCGTGACAGAACACCTCCACGCTCTCCTCGCCGGTGAACCCCCCCGGAGGACGGTAGACGCCGACGACCACATCATCGAGAACAGCACGGGTAACGGGATGTACAAACGTCCCGTGGATGAGTTTCCCGTGGGGGGAGCTGCACAGAGCTTCAGCAGGCTCAAAACAGGCGGCTGCAGCTTCAACGGCCCCGTTCCCGGATGTACGTACCACCGCCAGAGCGCTTTCGCTGAAGGGAGTTGCCAGGGCGGCTATCTTGTCGTCAGTATCGAAGTACCGTGCTTTCATCGCAGGTGAGTATAATCCAGCACCCTGATTGTATCAACTCTCTATAGGTGCTGTCCCGCAAGCCTAGGCGCGTATAAGCAGGATGGTAATATTGTCCTTGCCGCTGCGTGAGTTCGCCTGGTCAACCATCTCCCTGCAGCAGCGCTCCAGGTCGTCATGGGCGGTGAGTATCTCTTCCAGCTCACTGTCGTAAATCACGTCAGTGAGTCCATCGCTGCAGAGCATGATGATGTCTCCGCTGGAGAGTTCCGTAGATCGGATACATATATCCTGCTCATAAAGCTTCTCTTTGGATCCTACTGCAACGTTCAGGAGATGATTCATCGGATGCTCGACCATCTGCTCCTTGGTGATCATGCCCTCCCGGTAGAGATCCCATACATAGGACTGATCTTCAGTGACCTGCTCCAGCGTTCCTTCCCGGAATACGTAGCCTCTGCTGTCCCCTACGGATACCCAGACTGCCTGCTGTTCATCAGCCCAAACTGACGTAAGTGTGGTGCCCATGCCTGTGTACTCATCCACCTCTGACGAGAGCTCCCATACCTTTTCGTTGGCGGCCTGCACTGCCTCCAGCATGAGGTTCCTGACTGAATCGCCCGACAGCGGGTCTTCGAGCTTCTTGAATCCTGCCAGGAAGTAATCCTTCATTGCCTCAGCTGCTTCCTTGCTGGCAACTTCACCGGCAAGGCATCCCCCTAATCCGTCACATACGATGCCCAGTATACAAGGAGGATCGGCAATCTGTTTGCCGACAGCGTAGTCCTCATTGAGGTCTCGAACTTTACCGATATCAGAAACAGATTCCCATTTCATGACGCACCCCTTCTTGGATCCTTGTATAGGTACAAGTATACACCTCACCTCAGTGATGCTCAACACCCGCGGGCAGGCTGAATTGACCCGGGTCGGCTGATCAAGTACAATGGCCCAACTGCAGACAGAAAGGATTGCCGGATGGACAGAGAGACCCTGCTGGAAAAACTCCTAACATGCCTGAAGGAGACTGGCGCCTACCAGCTTGAGCACTTCAGGAAGTTCGCGCATGGATCAGGGAACGAGAAGGCTGCCGGAGAGTTCGTATCGCATATTGATATTGAAAGCGAGGGGCTTCTGCATGACCGACTGGTCAGCCTCCTGCCGGGCAGCGTATTCTTCGGGGAAGAGACGGTTCAGCAGCGCAGTCACGCATATACCTGGGTGGTTGATCCGATAGACGGAACAACAAACTACATCAGCGGATTCAGTGAGTGGTCAATATCTGCAGCCCTTATTGAATCAGATATCACGGTACTTTCAGCTGTCTACCGGCCGTTCTCCGGTGAGCACTTCACCGCCCTGCGGGACCGGGGTGCCTGGTATCAGTACCGCCCCATAGCTCCACCCGGCAGCAGCAAGCTGAAGGATTCGCTGGTGGCCACGGCATTTCCCTACCGCTCACCTGATACCGCGGATGCTTTTTTCGCCTGTGCACGGGAGATGCTCTATGCGTCCCGGGGATTGCGCAGAGTAGGTTCTGCGGCGCTGGACATCTGCTACACTGCAGCGGGATTTCTCCAGGGTTTCTGGGAACCGGACCTTCAGCCCTATGATGTCGCCGCTGCGCTCCTGTTCTCCCGTGAATGCGGCGGGGTCACCACTGACTTTTTCAACAATCCCTACGAACTGTTCTCCAGCACCTCACTCATCTCCGCGATTCCCGGAGTGCATGGCGAAATGCAGGAGATTATCGGGAAACACTACGCCTGCGTACCCAGGCTCGCACAAGGAGGATCGCACCCATGAAATACATAGGAGCACATGTGAGCGCTTCCGGCGGGGTGAGCAATGCCCCGCTGAACGCCCATGCAATCGGGGCTGCGGCGTTTGCCCTCTTTACTAAGAACCAACGGCAGTGGAGGTCTTCTCCCCTGTCAAGTGAGGAGATTGCCTCCTTCAAGGATGCCATGCAGCGTTTGGGCTATACCCCCGCACAGGTACTGCCCCACGACAGCTACCTCATCAACCTGGGAAATGTTTCAGAAAACCGTAAGAAAAGTATCGACAGCTTCTGTGATGAGATGCGCCGTGTGCAGCAGCTCGGCCTGGACAGGCTCAACTTCCACCCGGGGGCACACCTCAATGCCATGACACCTGAAGAGAACATGGTGAAGATAGCAGAAGGCATTGATGAGGGACTCAAGGAGACTGAAGGAGTGTTCGCGGTTATCGAGAATACCGCCGGCCAGGGGACAAACCTGGGCTACACCTTTGAGCAGATAGCCCGCATTATCGACCACATCTCCCAGCCTGAGCGGGTGGGAGTTTGTATGGACACCTGTCACATGTTCGCCGCGGGATATGACATCCGCACCTGGGAGGCCTATGAGCATACTATGGAGCAGTTCGCTTCAGTCATCGGCTTTGACCGGCTCATGGGAGTTCATCTCAATGACGCGCTCAACGATCTGGGCAGCAGGGTCGATCGCCATGCTCCCCTGGGGGAGGGCAAGCTCGGATGGGAACCCTTCAGGTATATCATGCAGGATTCCCGGTTTGACAGCATTCCCCTGATCCTGGAGACCCCCCGGCCAGAACTGTGGCCGGAGGAGATCCGTATACTGAAGGGCTATGCCGGTGACGCATGAGCTGCTGAGGACCTTCTCCTCTCCCCTGGTCTTCGGACACCGCGGATTCAGTTCCATTGCCCCGGAAAACACGCTCTCCTCCATTCAGGCATGCATCGACCATGGAGTCCAGGGCGTAGAACTAGACGTACAGCCCTGTGCTTCCGGTGAACTGGTGGTCATCCACGATGATGATGTCAGCCGGGTAACAGGAGCGAAGGGTATTGTGAAGGAGATGCCCTTAGAGGCATTGCGATCCCTTGATGCGGGATCGCACTTCCACCCCAGCTTTTCCGGTGAGCGCATTCCGCTTTTGGATGAGGTGTTCTCCCAATTCGGCAAAACACTTGTCTACGATCTGGAAATCAAGTCCCGGGAGATCAGGAATCCCTATCCCGCCAAGGCTGTATGGGAACTCATCAGAAAGCACGGGATTGCGCACAGGTGCATCGTCTCATCATACAACCCCTTCCAGGTGCGTTTCTTCGAGCGGATTTCCCGTAAGCAGGTACCTACCGCCGTGATCTTTGCCGATGACCCCCGGGTTCCATGGATTCTCAGAAGAGGCTGGGGACGGGTAATTACGAACAGTTCGGTGATCAAACCCCACTATCCCCAGCTGACCCCCTGGAGGTTTTGGTTGTATCGCAATCTGAAGGGGTGCGCGGTCATCACATGGACCGTGGATGATCCCGAGCTCATCCGCAGCTTCAAGGCCATGGGAGTCTGGGGAATTATAACCAATAATCCAAAACAGGCGATGCAGGTGATTGCTACAGATTGAGGATGGTGGCGGCAGCTATTTCACCGAACCTGGTGAATGCCGCTCTCCTGGCTTCATTCATGCCCGGTCCGACGCCGTTGGCGGTCACTGTATTTGTAGTGGTACGCACATTGAGGCTGGCGGTGTCCAGGACCCTGACGGATCCCTGGACAGTTGCCACAAAGCGGTCCCCTGCCTGGGTCAGGGAAATAATTTCTGCAGAACCGATTACCACTGTCTGGTATATCGTGCTCTGCCCCCAGGACCATATGAGGATATCTTCCTCGGAAGTTGTGTGTGTAAGCGGAACCCGGTCTGTATAGATGCCGTCCCGGGTAAATGTATTGATCAGGGCATCAGCGGCGAGGGTGGTATCCCTCCTCTCGCCGCCCCGGTCATACTCAATAATTGCTGCGAGAACCGAACCACTGAGCGCTTCAGAGCGAACGGAAAAGGGATAGGATATCTGCTTGTCCCCCATAATCCGGTAGAGCTGCTCCACGTAGCCAGCAAGCCGTTCATCACTCTGGATATCCTGGAGCAGCTGGTTCATACGCGAGGAGTCCAGGGAGAGGGTGACACGGCCGGTCCCCCGAAACCCCGGATGAATAATCTGGGCGTCAGCGTACCCCCTGCTGTCAGTCTGCACGGTCTCCAGCCGTTCCGTCTGCCTTCCTGCAACATTGTATACGGGATAGAGCGCCTGCACCGATGCACCCTCTACCCCGCTGCCGAAGGTCCTTCCCCTCCTGATCACCCGGACACTGAAGCTTCGCTCTTCGATGCTCCTGGAGACCGATTCAAGATGGACATCTTCCAGAATGCTGATTGCCTGCTGAAGACTCGATTCGGTATGGACAAAACTGTCCGGCGTATCAGCATGGTAGACTGCCTGTGCGGCTTCCAGATAGAGCATCGCAGCAGTATAGTCGCGGTTTCTTGCATAGGCCCGACGCGCCTGGTCGCTGAGACTCACAAACTGCTCTTCGGCCTGGTCAATCTTGTCTTCCATGGACCTGCGGTAGTTTCTTATCATTGATCTCCGTGCAACAGCCAGAAGGTGAACGGTGACCTCATCACGTCCTTCTCTTGTGTACTCGTCCGTCAGCTCCACACCCAGTGAAACGATCTCTCCCGTCTGCAGCAGCTCCCTCCGGTGCCCGTCGTCCAGGTTATAGCCTACATAGCTGCCCAGGGCGTTTACAAGCGACTCAACCGCCGCATCATATGCGGCATCCCTGCGCGTAAGCGCGGCGGTACCTGAACCGGTGAATGGTATGGAGGTGATGGTGGCAGCCGGTGGGTGTATGGTCCATACAGGCACACCCTCCCTCCGGGCTTGGATCGAGGAAGCCACGGTAGCGCAGGAACTGGTCAAGACAGCCATGAGTGCGATACCCGCTAGGAGGATCACCATGCGTATCGTATGCATGATCACCTCCTAAAGCCCTGTATGGAAGGTGACTGAGTTCCCCCGCTGGTAGACCAGATAGAGGTCCGACAGTCCCGGAACCATGGATGCTGCTTCATAGACGATATCCTCAAGTTCAGTCACCGTACCGCTGAAGACTACCACGTACCGGCTCTCGTCGAGTGAGAATGAGCTCCTCCTGACATTGGTCACACGGTATTCAATCCGCTGAGAAAGAGACCGCATGAGCTGATCGTTGGTGGTGCTGATGAATATCAGTTCGTACTGGTTCCCCATCCGTGCATCGGCCACCAGGGAGCTGCTTATATCTGCCATGAGCCTCTTCATAGCAGCCTCAATACCCTGCTGCACTGCGAGGCTCCTGGCGGAGAACAAGCTTGTAGAACTGGTCACCGCAGGTGTCTGATAGAAGACGCTGCCCTTCCCTTCCGCGCTGAAGGAGTCGTAACAGGTCAGAGATATGTACGCTTCAGCCTGGTAGAGGTTGGCACTGACCTGCCTGCCGGAAGTCTCCACCAGAACATCAATGAAATAGTCATTGCGGAACCGTGAGGCGATCCACCGCAGCGCGGATGTTCTCCCTGCGATATCGGAGAACACTAGATCCTGATCAGAGAGGATCTCCTGTACGTGGTCGTAGTCCAGGTAGGGAAAGCCCAGCGATGCAAGGTAGCTGTTCGCACCTGCTGCTGCAGCCCGGAACAATGCAGGATCTCCTAACGTCTGCGCATGATATACGAGAAACACGGGCTTCTCACCCGCTCCCCACATGGGAACCGGCCTGGAAAGCACATCCTGAAGACGCTGACCGGGCAGCACCTCAGGCACAACTTCATCGGGAAGCCGCAGCCCGGCTGCCCGGTCAGTAATCCTGCCGCCCCGAATAGTATGCTGCACCAAGAGCGATGCCGCAGCATCCAGGTTGACCCGGACTCCCAGTATCACCTGATACAAACCGCCGACGCGGTCCCATTCAATGATTCTCCTGGTCTGGTGCACCGTATAGAGGTCCAGCCTCCTGATGTCGCTGATCACCCGGCGCATTTTCTCAGCGTACACAGTAGATGCTTCACCAAGGAGCACCGACATGGCCCGGTAGATTGCGTCAGCAGCAGCTGCATCTTCAGCTGAAGAGCGGTCAACCCCCTCACCGTAGCCGTAGAAGGTCGGCGCCAGCACACCGACTTGATCGTCATCGTAGCGGGAATCCGGCGGCTGGATGCCGTATCGGTCACCTGGATAGTAGGATGCGCATCCTGCAAGCAGGAACATGATCAGCAGCGTTCCTGCCGCAAACCGCACCTGAATCTGTATCATGATCATACCCTCATTCGTATTGTACTCATATTGCTATACCTTCCGTAACACCCCTACAGGCGGTACGTTACAGAGATTCCCGCATTCCATCCCATGCCCTCAAGCTTCCAGTCTTCTGAGGAGAGAGGGAAGAGCATGTAGACATCACCGAATACGCCCAATGCCGTCTGCACAGATGCAAGCACCTGTGCCCGTATGCCTGCCTTGCCGGCAATAAGGTGACCCCATTGGGCATCCAGCCCCCACCCGAATGCAGCTGAAGGCTGCACCAGCGTGCGGGAGAGCACCCCGGTGCTCTGAGATCCCGCTCCACGGAAGGGGAGCAGGGTCATCACCCATCCTGCCTGCAAGGTGAAGCGCTGTAAAGTAAATCCTTCATCAGTATTCCAGAGGCCCTGAATCCCCGCAGTCAGCAGAGGGGATGCCGTATCCCCCCACTTTCTGGGAAACGCCTCAAGAGTAAGCAAAGGGTTCATAAATGATTCCCCGGTCCTCCATGTCTCGATGCCCGGGCCGCCCTGGATGGTGAGCGATATGCCGAGGGTGTCCAAGGGCCTTACGCCTATGCCTTCCTGGAGCGCTATAGTGCTGTAGAGCACATCGGCAGGCAGGTAATGGGGCCAGAGATCTTCATCATCGGCCTCTTTTCCCCAGTACCTCAGGGAACGTACCCGCAGTACACCGCTTATCTCCTGGGAGCGGTCAAGCACGGCAAACTCTCCTCCCCCACGATATACCGGATCACTGGAATACAGGAAGACCCCGCTCCCTGAAACCCGGGCCAGATGATCAGGCGGATAGAGGCCTTCTGCATCACGGAGGAGAAGCGGAAGAAGCCTCCTGAAATATCCCGCAGCATCAGCTGCCGCGTACTCCTCTGCTGCACCCAGGCCCCTGAGTTCCACCGGAAATTCCTGGACCTCTGCGTCCGGAGGCTTCCAGGTAATTGTAAGCAGACAGGTGACCAGGACCGCCTCCCCTCGGGATACTGCCGCATAGTGATTAATGGTCATCCCAAGAGCAGGATATTCCGTGGAGGGTTTTGCAACTGCGATCTGGGAAGCCTCCAATGCTTCCCTGAACGCTCCGTCCAATGCCGCACGCACCTCTTCGGGCACCTCCGTCCCCCCCCGGACATGCGGAGGCAGCACACCGACGGGCCGTGCGCAGAGTGAGAGCATTGTCCATAGGAGTATGCCCAATGCAACAGCCCGTTTCACGGTTATCATGCCTCAGCAACCTGAGCCCACAGCCTGATGAGCTCCACCACAACCCGGGAGGCATCCGCCATGGCATCGACGCTCGCCCACTCGTACCTGCTGTGGTAGTTGTATCCGCCGGTGAATATATTGGGAGTGGGGATTCCCACAGCACTGAGCCTGGCTCCGTCGGTCCCCCCCCTGATGATCGTATGCTCAGGAGTCAGTCCCACCGCCTTGATTGCCTCTTCAAGAAGCAAGAGCACCTGGGGCTCCTTGTCGATATACTCGCGCATATTGCGGTACTGCCAGCTCACCTCAAGCTGCACCTTGCCTCCCGGGAATGCCGCTTCAACCGCCTTTGCCATCTGAGTGACCGCCTCAATTCTCCGCTCCGCATCCAGGACATCAAAGTCCCTGATGTATACCTGAAGTTCGGTCCGCTCCACATGTCCCGATATTTTCAGCGGGCAGTAGTAGCCGTACCTCCCGTCGGTTGCCTCGGGGCTTTCCGCCTGGGGAAGCATGGAAACCAGGGAGGCCGCCATGGTGAGGGCATTGACCATCCTCCCCCGGGCGCTGCCCAAGTGGTAGGATACCCCGATACAGGCAACATCAATGCGTACTGCATTGAAGCACTCGCTCTCGAGGCTCCCCCTGCCTGTTCCGTCAAGGGTGTAGCAGCTCTTGGCATGAAGCGCGTCCCTGGGAAACAGGTCCATCCCTGATCCGGTCTCCTCGTCAGGGGTGAATATGATTTCAAAGGATCCATGGGGAAAGGGCTTATGGAGGAGAACATACTCAACCGCAGTCATGATCTCTGCTATGCCGGCTTTATCATCGGCACCGAGGAGGGTGCTGCCGTCAGCAGTGATGATGTCTGAGCCGATATACTTATTCAGTTCAGGGTTCTGCTCAGGTGAAAGCACCAGTGAATCACCCAGAGGGATGTCGCCCCCGTCATACCCGCGGATCACCCGGGGCCTGACTCCCGCACCGGAGACATCTTCTGACGTATCCACGTGGGCCATGAATGCCGTTACGGGAGCACTGCTGCATGAGGGATCTGATGCAGGAACACGTGCGATGAGGTATCCGTTTTCATTAAGATCAACGTCTTTGACCCCAATGTCCCTGAGTTCATCAAGCAGCATATTCAGCAGGTCCCACTGACCGGGGGTGGAGGGGACTGCGTCAGATCCTCTTTTGGATTCGGTATTAATTGCCGCATAGCGCAGCAGCCGTTCAGTCACTTGATCCTTGTACCATGTGTGTATATCCATACCTAACTACTCCTTAGTAAGGTGTATCATACCAGATTTTCACGGGTTGTGTATTCCCCTCCCCTGCGTTTCTCCATGGATGGCAGCACTCTTGTACTATCACCTTTTCATGGTATAATAGACTGCTGTTTCATACACAGGAATTCTCATATCATGGGGCACATCCACCAGGGATGCGTATTTGTGCTCTGATGAGAATAGAGGGAGAACAAGCACAAGGATGAAAGCAGAACGCTTGATGCAGCTGGAGCTGCTGCTGATGTCACACCCGGAAGGCATGCGGAGAGCCGATATTGCACGAAGGCTTGGTGTGCACCGCTCAACCATAGGAAGGTATATCGACGAGCTGAAGAAGTACACGGATATCTGCGAGGACGGATACATCATCAAGCTTTCCGAGTCGGCGCGCCCTGACATGATGAAGCTCAGTGTGTACGAAAGCCTGGCGTTCAACCTTTCTGCGGAACTTTTAGCAAGCCATGCGGAGTTCCAGAATCCGCACCTTGCCTCGGGGCTGAGGAAAATTGCAGGGAATATGCGGACATATGCTCCCACCATGAGCGAGAATCTTGATGCGGCTGCCGAAGCTATCGAACTGAACACCCGTGAGGGCGATTCCCGCTTCATGCGGGTCCTGGAGGTGCTCACCGACTCCTGGGTATCCGGTAAGATCGTAAGGCTCAAGCACAGCCAGGAGTATGACGAAGAAATTGAGGAGACGGAATTTGCTCCCTATTTCATCGGCTTTCGCGACGAGGATAACGGAAGAAGGCCGATCAGCGTAACCGGACGGCTTCGTCACACCTCGGAAATCTGCACGATCGACATCCAGAATATCAGTTCCGTTGAAATCCTCGATGAGGTCTACACTATTCCTGATAACCTCCGTCCCTTCAGGAAGCCCGATGATGCCAGACGCTACACCGGCATGGACCTCATCCCCCTGAAGCTCAGGCTTCGTGAACGTTCCGCACTCAACTCGCTCTCCACGGTATATCGTGAGAACCTGAAGGTCTTCCTCGATAGTGACGGGGAGCTCTTCTGCACTATGAACGCGGAAAATTCCATTGAACTCATGCTCAGGATCATGCAGAGCGGCAATTCCATCGAAGTTGTCGAACCTCAGTCCTACCGGAAAAAGTTTGTACGGGAAGTAGAAAAAATATTGGAGATTTACCAAAAATAGATTTGCTAAAACATCATGTGAATGATATGTTCGTATGTATTACTTGTAAAGCAAGGAGGATTTCATGAAAAGTGTGAAGGGGACAGCTACGGAAAAAAACCTGCTTACAGCATTTGCTGGAGAGTCCCAGGCAAGAAACCGCTATACCTATTTTGCATCAGCTGCAAAGAAAGAGGGCTTTGTCCTGGTTGCAGACATATTTCTGGAAACAGCTGACCAGGAGAAAGAGCATGCGAAGAGGTTTTTCAAGTTCCTCGAAGGCGGTGAACTAGAGATAACCGGCGCATTTCCTGCAGGTAAAATCGGGTCCACCGCCGAAAACCTGAAGGAAGCAGCTTGGGGTGAAAACAATGAATGGACCACCATGTACCCCGAATTTGCAAAAACTGCAGAACAGGAGGGGTTCAAGGAGATATCCCAGGTCTTCAAGGCAATCCTGGTGGCTGAGAAGCGCCACGAGGAACGATACTTGAACCTGATGAAGATGATTGAGGAGGGGACAACCTTCAAGCGCAGTGAAGCGGTAGTCTGGAGGTGCAGGAACTGTGGATACATAATCAGCGGGAACGAAGCTCCCAAAATGTGTCCGGCATGCGCCCACCCTCAAGAACATTTTGAGGTATTCGGAGAGACTCCGTAGCACAGCCGTGTGCCGCGGAAGAAGCCAAGGGAGGACCATATGGCAAAAGCAGAACGGTATGGAATATACCTGTGTGAGATCTGCGGGAACGTTGTAGAAATGATCCGCGCAGGAAATGGGGAATTGGTCTGCTGCGATGAGCCGATGAAGCTCATGGATGAACAGAATGCTGATTCTACGACAGAAAAGCATGTACCGGTCATAGAGAAGATCGGACACGGCTATCGGGTGACGGTGGGTACGACCCTGCACCCCATGCTCGAAAAGCACTACATAGAGTGGATTGAGCTGACTGCTGACGGAAAGTCCTGCAAGAAGTATCTCAAGCCGGGAGATGATCCCGTTGCTGAGTTCTGCGTAGGAGATGACGTGAAGACCTTGACGGCGCGGGAATACTGCAATATTCACGGCCTCTGGAGGAGCTGACTATGATAGACAAACAAATGGAAGACGCATTGAACGTTCAGTTCAACAAGGAACTTGCTTCAGCGCTTATCTATGCTGCTATGGCAGCAGATTTTTCAGTGAAGGGTTTCAACGGATTTGCCCGATGGATGACTCTTCAGGCAAAAGAAGAGACCTCACATGCGATGAAGTTTTATGAATTCATCCTTGACCGGGGAGGCAGGCCGGTATTCAGCGCCATGGAGAAGCCCCAGGAATCCTGGAATTCACCGCAGGAGGCGTTCGAGGCGGCACTCGCCCATGAGCAGTTCATCTCCAAAAGCATAGACGAGCTGGCAGGCCTTGCCAGAAAGCTGGATGACAAAGCTGCAGAGGTGTTCCTGCACTGGTTCATCTCAGAGCAGGTTGAGGAAGAGAGCACCGTTGAGTCCATATTGGATACGTTCAGTTTGATCGGTTCGAATGCCCAGGGAATATATATGCTGAATAAAGAGCTGGGTTCAAGAGAATAACTATAGATTGCAAAATCAAGGAGGCTATAATGGATAAGTATGTATGTGATTTATGCGGATATGTCTATGATCCCGCTGAGGGTGATCCCGATAACGGAGTAGAAGCAGGTACGGCTTTTGCAGATATTCCCGACGATTGGGTATGCCCGCTGTGCGGTGCTTCTAAGGAAGATTTCTCCATACTTGATTAGGTGGTCGCTTACTGCATCCCCCTCTTCAATCAGGCTGCCGCTTATCATGACGGCAGCCTGATTTTTATGTATTACGATTCCCCTCCATGTGTTCAGCTCATCTTGTTCCCTGAAACCATACTCAATTCTCCATCAAGCATGGTTTTATAAAGGGCATCACCCCGCGTTTACAGAGCATCAAGCTTTCTCTTATTTTTTTCATTGTAAACATATACAAAGAGTTCACTAATTGCTTGACAAAAGGAAGAAAACCCCGTAATCAGATAGTGGACTGTCTTCCGACTGACACTAAGGCTGACACCTACTCCCCATCACACATCTGCTTTTGCCGGTCCCCCCCGGCTGGAGTCAACCAGAGGAGTCGGAAGCAGTCCCTTCTTTTCCTAGCCGACATCGCATGATATATTTCCTTCCCGGACATAAAACGAGCCGCCCGGATACAGGCGGCCCGAAATAATTTGCAATGCTGTGCTAGAGGATCTCGCTCATCTTCCTGAAGAGTTCCCATCTCCGTTTGGCGTCTTCAGCGGATCGCCTGAAGAGCTCTTCGGCATTATCTGGGTTGGTCTGATAGAGCGAGGTGTAGCGTCTCTCTCCCTTGATGAACTCAATGTAGTCGGACTTTGGATCCTTGGCATCAAAGGTGAACCGTTTCCCTTCCTCAGAGGCAGGGTTGTACCGGTACAGAGGCCAGTAGCCTGACTCGACTGCGCGTTTCATCTCCACCTGGGAGTACCGCATATCGATTCCGTGGTTGATGCAAGGGGTATAGCTGATGATTATGGAGGGACCGTCATAGGCCTCCGCCTCCATAATGGCTTTCTGCGCCTGGTTGCGGTTGGCTCCAAGGGCAATTGAAGCTACATAGACATATCCGTAAGTCATGCACATGAAGCCCAGGTTCTTCTTCCCCAGGGGCTTGCCGGCTTCAGCAAACTTGGCAACCGCACCTATGGGGGTGGCCTTTGAAGCCTGTCCTCCGGTGTTGGAGTAGACCTCGGTATCAAGCACAAGGATGTTGACATTCTTGCCGGCGGCAATCACGTGGTCCAGCCCGCCGTACCCAATGTCGTATGCCCAGCCGTCACCACCGAAGATCCAGACGCTCTTATCGACAAAGTAGTCCTTCAGTTCGTTGATCATGGAAAGCACCGCTTTCGCTTCGCCCGATGCCTTTTTGAGCGCATCGGTGATCACCTTGGCCACTGTATTCTGGGCGGTAATGGCCTCTTCACTGGTATCCTTCCACAGCTCAAGTGAACGCTTGAGCGCATCAGTAAGTTCCGCAGTAGTTCCCAGTTCCAGGAGCCGTTGGACCTTGGCCTTAAGCAGCGTTCTGTTGCTGTCCACCGCAAGTCTCATACCAAACCCGTACTCAGCATTGTCCTCGAAAAGGGAATTGCCCCACGTCGGACCGCGGCCGTCCGGCCGCTGGCAGTACGGTACTGCTGGAAAAGTTCCGCCGTAAATGGATGAGCACCCCGTCGCATTGGCAACCATCATACGCTCGCCGTAGAGCTGGGTAACCAGCTTGATGTAGGGAGTCTCACCGCAGCCCGCACATGCGCCTGAGAATTCAAACAACGGCTGCTTGAACTGGGCACCCTTGAGGGTCGACACAGAGACGCCGTCCAGGATGTTCTCGGTCAGTTCATTAAAGAAGTAAGCGTGTTCGACCTCATGCCGTTCCCGCTCCTGCTCAAGCGTGCTGTAGACCAGGGCCTTCTCCTTGGCAGGACAGGTCTCGACACATACAAAACATCCCTGGCAGTCTTCCGGATATACCTGGACCTTGTAGCGCAGGTCCCGGTCGTTCTTTGTGTTGGACTTCAGCGTTACAAAGGTCTCGGGAGCGCCTTCAAGCTCCTCAGCTTGAATCTGCTTCACCCGAATAGCCGCATGGGGACATGCCTGAGCGCACTGGTTGCACTGGATGCAGTTCTCACTCAGCCAGTGGGGAACCCTGGGGGCAACCCCGCGCTTTTCCAGTTTTGCGGTGGAAAGCGGCAGCGTACCGTCGAAGGACATCTGGGATACGGGTATGTCGTCACCCTTGAGGTGCATGACCGGCTCGATTACATTCCTGGCAAAGTCGCTGGCATCTTCAGCAATCAATTTCGGAGGCACGAAGGACTGCTCAATCTTTGCCGGTACCTGGACCCCCTCAAGGGCTTCCGATGCCCCGTCAACTGCCGCCCAGTTCATGTCGACAATGTCCTGGCCCTTGCTGATGAAGGTCTTCTTGATGGCATCCTTGATAAGAGCGATTGCCTCATCCTCCGGCAGGATACCGGATATCTTGAAGAATGCAGCCTGCATGACCGTGTTAATGCGGTTGCCCAGACCAATTTTTTCCGCGATCTTGAGCGCGTCGATATTGAAGAACCTGATCTTGCGGTCAATGATCAGCTGCTGGTCCTCTTTCGTCAGGTGATTGAACACCTCATCGCTTGGGATCTCCGAGTTCAGCAGGAAGACTCCGCCATTTTTCAGGGGCTTAAGCATGTCATACCTGCCGAGATAGGCAGGATTGTGACAGGCAACAAAATCCGCGCTCTCAACCAGCCACGGCATGTTCACCGGGCTCTTCCCGAACCGCAGATGTGATATCGTAATGCCCCCGGACTTCTTGGAGTCGTATACGAAATATGCCTGGGCATTGAGGTCGGTATTTTCACCGATGATCTTGATGGAGTTCTTGTTGGCTCCCACCGTTCCGTCAGATCCGAGGCCCCAGAACATGCACGCCTTGATATCTTCAGCGGCAACCTGGACATCTTCCTTGACGGAGATTGACTTGAAGGTCACGTCATCGGTAATCCCGACGGTAAACCCATGGAATGCCTCCCCGTCAAGATGGTCAAAGACCGCCTTAACGTGACTTGGGGTAAACTCCTTGCTTGAAAGCCCGTAGCGGCCGCCTATGACCTTTACCGATGACCGGCCGGATCCTGCAAGCGCGGTTACTACATCAAGGTAGAGGGGCTCACCGATGGAGCCTGGCTCCTTGGTGCGGTCAAGTACGGCAATCTGTTTTACTGATTCTGGAAGGGCGTCAACAAAGTGCTTGACCGAGAAGGGCCTGAAGAGCCGTACCTTGATCATCCCGACTTTCTCTCCGCGCTTGCTGAGGTAGTTCACCGCATGCTCTACGGTGTCGCACCCTGAGCCCATGACGATAATCACCTTTTCGGCCTGGGGATCACCGACGTAATCGAAGAGATGGTAGGACCGCCCGATGACCTTTGCAACTTTGTCCATGTATTCCTGTACGATTCCGGGAACCGCATCGTAATACTTGTTCACCGTCTCACGACCCTGGAAGTAGACATCGGGGTTCTGAGCCGCAACCTTGATAAAGGGCTTCTCCGGCTTCATAGCCCGGTTCCTGAACCGCTCGATGTACTGAGGCTCAACCAGGGAAGCAATCTGATCAAAGGTAATCTCCTCGACTTTCTGCACCTCATGGGAGGTTCTGAACCCGTCAAAAAATGCGAGAAAGGGCACCTGACACTTGAGGGTTGTCAGATGAGCCACCAGCGCCAGGTCCATGGTCTCCTGTATGGAGGAAGCCGCAGTCATGCCGAATCCGGTATTTCTCGCAGACATCACGTCGGAATGATCACCGAAGATCGAAAGCGACTGCGTGGCAAGTGAACGAGCGGAGACGTGAAAGACCGTAGGGAGCATCTCCCCGGCAATCTTGTGCATGTTGGGGAGCATGAGCATGAGTCCCTGGGAAGCGGTAAACGTGGTGGTCATCGCCCCTGCGCTGAGACATCCGTGGACCGCACCTGCAGCACCGGCCTCGGATTGCATTTCGACAACATCCACCTTCTTTCCAAAAATGTTCTGTTTTCCGGCACTTGACCACGAGTCAGTATACTCACCCATCGGAGAAGAAGGCGTAATCGGATAGATCGCGGCAACTTCACTAAATGCGTAGGCTACATGAGCCGCCGCAGTATTACCGTCAATGGTAACCATGTTTTTCTTAGACATATTGTAACACTCCATGTAAGTTGTTTTGTGAGACTAGACGGATATCCATCTCAGTTTAATACCTCGTATTTTTGAGATTCCGCCTGAATTACCTGGACCCTATTGAGTATACCATAATCATTGATCACTATACAACATCACGATCAGACGAATCACGGCATTGCCTGAAAATCCCGGCAACAAGATCAGGCAGCTCCTTGCAGGGAATACTCATAGCAGGCATCTGTATCACGCCTCAGGGTGCACTTCAAGCACTTCGATGAGTTCCTCCGGATCCAGGCGGAAAGGAGAACCCTTGCCCTCGTAGAACCCATGGTCCCTGATGAAGTGTATGTGCATGTCGGTGAAGACAATCTCCCTCTCCTGTGCGGTGTTGCGCACGATAGTGTTCACCTTCTGGTAGAGCCCGGGTCCCCCGAAGGGAGAGGGAAGCTTGCCCCGAACCGAGTCCACCCTCACTTCAAAGTGATCATCCACGGTGATGAACTCTCCGAGGCCCGCCTCACCCTGATCCCTCAGATACTGCATCTTCCTTGCTATTGCCCGGTGTGTCCGTCCAAGACGCCGAACTGTCCCGTCATCTTCTATGAGGATATCTATGAGGTTGCGTGAATCGGTGCCGAGAAATCCGTCCAGGGTGATCACCCCCGGCCTCATCTGCTCCTGTATGTGCTGGAACTGCGGAGACTGCTTCATATCCATACCCCCTTGCTATGAGAATTTGTCATAGAAGATCTTCTCTTCAGGAATTCCTTTGCTGATGAGCACCTTGATGCACGCATCAATCATGCCCGGGCTCCCGCAGAGGTAGCTTTCAGCAGCGGTCCCTTCATCCACATACCTGGCCACCACATCGGTAATCAGTCCGGTTTCCCCCTTCCAGGACCCTCCCTCTTCGGGATTGCTCAAGGCGGGTATGAAGGTGAAATCCGGGAGCTTCTGCTCAAGTTCCTTCATTTCATCCAGCAGGAAGAGGTCGGCTTCTGTGCGTGCCCCGAAGAAGTAGCGGGTCTTCCGGGATATCCCCTTGTCGAGCATGTCCAGGAGGATGGCCTTGATGGGGGCCATGCCCGATCCTCCGGCAATGCAGATAGTTTCTGCATCCGTATCGCTCAGGAAGAAATCTCCGTATGGTCCGTTGATGATGACTTCGTCACCTTCCTTGAGATATTTATGCACATAGGTAGTGCAGATGCCGTTGGGAACCAGACGTATCTCAAGCTCCACGCGCCGGCTGTCGCTGGGAGCAGATGAAATGGAGTACGCCCGGTAGACCGCTTCATCGGTAAGCTCGTACTCGGGCACCTGGAACTGGATATACTGCCCGGCCTTCGACTTAATCTCCGGGGGATCAACAAGCGCCAGGGTCACCTCCTTGATATCATAGGTGAGGTCTCTGAGGCGCTCCACCTTCGTGACGTACTGCTTCACCAGGAAGAGCTCTTCAGGAATCTTGATGCTGATGTCTTCCTTTACCTTGAACTGGCATGACAACCGGACGTTATCCTGCTGCTCCTGCTCATTGAGCCAGGGAAGCTCGGTGGGAAGCACCTGTCCCCCACCCTTGACCACCTGGACCTTGCACAATCCGCATGATCCCCTGCCTCCGCATGCAGAGGGTATGAAGATACCCTGATCGCCCAAGGCTTTCAGCAGCGGCTGCCCGCCCTTTACGGTGAGGTCCTTGGTACCCTCGTTGACATCGATCTGCACATCGCCGTAGTTGGCGATAGTCGCATCGGCAATGACCATGAGCAGGGCGAGGAAGACAGCTACTGACGAGACGATGGCTACACTTACCACCAGTGATGCAATCATGAGCCCCCCTTATCCGATCATGAGTATGCCCGCGAATCCCATGAAGGCCAGGGCCATGATTCCGGTAATCACCAGGGTGATGCCGGCCCCCTCAAGCCCCTTGGGAATGCGTGCCTTCTTGAGCTTCTGCAGGATGCCCGCCATAGCAAGGATGGCCAGAAACCATCCCAGTCCGCTGCCGAGTCCGAAGAAGAAGCTGACGATGAGACTGTAGTCCCTGATGACCATGAAGAGACTCGTCCCCAGGATGGCGCAGTTCACCGTAATCAGCGGGAGGAAGATGCCCAATGCCGCGTAGAGTCCATCGCTTACCCGTTCGATAATCATCTCGACAAGCTGTACGAAGGCGGCTATGACGATGATGAAGACGATGAACCTCAGGTACTCCAGGCCAAAGGGCACCAGCAGGTAGGTGTAGACCATCCAGTTGAGCACTGTGGTGACTGCCATGACGAAGGTGACCGCCATCCCCAGTCCGACGGACGCCTTGAGCTCCTTGGCGATGGAGAGGAAGGAGCACATGCCCAGATAATTGGCCAGCAGGATATTATTGGTGAATACTGCGGCAAAGAAGACCGCCAGTGGATACCAGTTACTTTCCATCAGCTGCCTCCTGTATAATCTTGCCCTTCACGATCCATATGAATATGGCGAGCATGAAGAACGCCCCAGGGGGCATGACCATAATGGACCAGTTGGTCCACCAGGCTCCCAGCACCTGGTAGCCCCAGATCTCTCCGGTTCCCAGCAGCTCCCTGAAGAAGGCAATGATGAGCAGCACATAGGAGTAGCCGATCCCCGTAGCAATACCGTCAACCAGGGAGAGGCCTGGAGGGTTGTTCAGGGCGAATGCCTCAGCACGGCCCATGATGATGCAGTTGGTGATGATCAGCCCGACGTACGGTCCCAGCTGCCTCCAGACGTCAGGCAGGTAGGCACGAAGCGCGATGTCCACGATGATCACAAAGGTGGCAATGACCAGGGTCTCTACCATCATCCTGATCCTTGCGGGGATAAACTTCCTCACTAGAGAAAGGGTGAAGCCTGACAGGCTGGTAGTGAAGAGTACCCCCATGCACATGACCATCGTGTTCTCCAGCTTGTTGGTTACCGCCAGGGTGGAACAGATGCCCAGAATCTGCACGAAAACCGGGTTCTCCTTACCCAGGGGTTTCAGGAAGGTCTTTTTCACTGCTCCCTTTGCCATACTAGTTCCCCCTCACGATGTCCGAGGCTTCTTCAATCCCCCGGTTGATAATATCCCGCACAGCCACTGAGGTCCGTGTGGCGCCGGTAATGCTGTCAATCTCATCGTCAGCCTGGGCGGTTCCCTCATCTACCATGACGAAGGGCCCCTGCTTGCCCCGGAACTGCTCCTTGAACCACTCTTCGTCAATGCGGGCGCCGAGGCCGGGCGTCTCGTTGTGACTGACAATCGATATCCCGATCATGGTGGAGAGGTCCTCCCTGAAGCCCAAAAGCATCTCAATGGGTCCCCAGAGACCCGACCCCGTAGCAGGAACAATGTACCCATCCACATCGTCTTCCAGGGAGACACGAAACCAGCCGTTCTCTTCGGAAACACGCTCTTCGTAGATCCGCTGAACTCCGTCTATATCCCCCCGGGTGTAGGAAATCCCCGATGCATAGAGCACGGCCATCCGGAGGTAGAGCTGCTCGTTGGCAAGTACGCGCTCCTCGGTAGAAAGATAGATTCCCGATACCAGGGTGATGCACACCGCCGTGCTGATGAACATGAATATCAGGGGGAAGATGCGGTT
>SKXS01000266.1 GCA_007128345.1 Spirochaetia bacterium | reverse complement strand
TGCGGGTTATTGAGCAGTTCCATGACACAGGCGAGTTCGCCATGCGCAAGGTGGTTCTCTCACCCTGCAGCCCCTTCAGCGTCACCCCGGATCTCATGAAGGAGTCGGCTAAGCTTGCAAGAAGCTATGGGGTGCGGCTGCATACGCATCTTGCCGAGACGGCTGATGAGGATGACTACTGCATGCAGGTGCTGGGCAAGCGCCCTCTGGCCTATATGGAGGAATGCGGATTTATAGGAGAGGATGTGTTTTACGCCCACGGCATCCATTTTACTGACAGTGAGCTGAAGCTCCTCTCAGAGACCGGAACGCGGGTTGCCCACTGCCCCTCGTCGAACATGCGGCTGGGCTCGGGCATCTGCAGGGTCAGGGAGATGCTCGACCTGGGCATGAAGCCTGCCCTGGCGGTGGACGGCTCAGCTTCCAATGACTCAGGGGACATGCTCGGTGAGGTGCGTAATGCCATGCTCCTGCAGCGTGTCCGGTACGGCAGCGGCGGGCTCACCGCCCGTGAGGCCTTTGCCATGGCGACAGTCCACGGTGCTCAGCTGCTCAATTTTCCCAGGACGGGGAAGCTTCTCAGCGGATGGACTGCTGATATTGCCGTATTTGACGTCAGGAAGCTGGAATATGCAGGCACGCAGTCTGATCCCCTGGCATCGCTTATATTTGCCGGGTACAACCACGGCTGCGAATACACCATAGTGAATGGAAAAGTGGTGGTCGAACATAACCGGCTCATCGGCTGCGATGAGGAGGAGCTGCTGGACCGTGCGCATACGGCGGCGGCACGTCTGCTGGAGGAACATCCATGATACGAGAAATCATACCCGTATCTTCCCTGGAGGATGCGCTTGATGCGATACATGACGGAACCTGCTTGATTGCCGGGGGGACGGAGGTCAACAGGCTCGGCAGCCCGCGGGAGAATGATGCGGTCATCCCAATAGACCGCCTGCTGCCCAGGGAGATCATCCGGGAAGGACGCAGGCTCACCATAGGGGCGGGCTGTACGCTCCAGGACCTCTGCGACAGCACTGAAGCCCCGGTGGTGATCCGGTCAGCTGCAAAGCGGGCCGCATCCCGGACATTGCGGACCATGGCCACCGTGGGGGGCAACATAGCCTCCCGCAGGGACGATTCGTACCTGAATGCCGTGCTCACTTCCTATGGGGCGATCCTCACTGTGCTCAAAACAGAGGGTGCGCGGCGTGTGGAGATCGAGGAGTACCTCCTGCACCCGCAGGGGATCATCCTTGAGGCGACGGTGAGCGACGTCACGATGCCCGCCGCATTCCGGAGGATCTCCCGCTCTTCGCAGGGTCCCTGTGCGCTGGTTTGTGCTGTGGGGTATGATCTTGCAGCCCAGAGGTGGCGTGCTGCTGCAAGCGCAACATCCCTGGGCACCCAGCGGCTTTTTTGGGTTGAAGCACTTCTGCAGGAACCGCAGATACCAGAAGCCGAAGCAATCACCCGTGCAGCCGGGGGAGAATGGTCTCCCGCCCCTGATGTCGCAGGATCCAGGGAGTATAAGCAATACCTGCTCGGGGTATGCATCCGGGAGTGCGCGGAGGAGATCAGGAGGACAGGGTCATGAAGCTCAAGATAAACGGCGTAGAGAAAGAGGTGCAGGCCTACCCCGGAGAGGTGCTTCAGCGGGTGCTCCAGCGGGAGGGATACCGGTCGGTCCGCGACAGCGATGACCGGGAAGGCTTTGCGGGCAGCGATACGGTGCTGCTTGACGGGAAGCCGGCATACGCGAACCTGGTGCTGGCTGCCCAAGCAGAGGGAAGGGAGATTACCACGGCGGAGTCCCTGGGCAATCCTCGGAAACTCTCGGTGGTACAGCAGGCCATGGTGGACAGCGGTGTCGTCCAGTCGGGCTACAACGCCCCGGCGGCCGCCCTGCTTATCACTGAACTGCTTCACCGCAGGCCCGGTGCATCCCGGGAAGAGATCATTGATGCCCTCTCAGGACTCCTCAGCCGCGCCACCGGATACATGCAGTACATCCAGGCGGCAGAACTCGCGCAGGCGAGGCTGCAGGATCCCTCCTATACTGTTTCGGCTACCGAGGAGTTCTGTGATGATCTCGTCCATGTGGGGAAGGTCCGTGAAAAGGTCGACGCCAGGAAGCTGGTGACCGGCCAGCGGGCTTTCGTAGAGGACATGGTGGAACCGGGTTCATGCGTGCTCAGGATGCTCCGCAGCCCCCACGCCCATGCGTACATCACCGACATTGATACCGGTGCAGCTGAAGCCCTTCCCGGCGTGTATTTGGTAATTACCTGGGAGAACTGTCCTGACATCTATTACGGACAGGCGGGGCAGGGGTTTCCTGAACCCTCCCCCTATGACCGGAGGATGTTCAACCGCAAACTGCGCCATGTGGGCGACCGGGTGGCGGCAGTGGTTGCTGAAAACGAGGAAATAGCCGACAAGGCAATCCAGCTCATCCGGGTGAGCTATGAAGTGCTGCCTCCTGTGATGACCATTGACGAAGCGCTGAAGCCGGGAGCGCCGGCGGTGCAGGGAGGAGAGGTCACCTATGTCTCAGGGGCTCCCGAGGATCTGGACGCCTACAACCGGGACAGCGATCCCAGGGAGGGGAAGATCATCTACCAGTTTCCCATCGGAGCAGACCCGAAGCGCAACATTGCCGCTTCGGTCAGCGGTTCGGTGGGGGACATCGAGGCGGGATTTGCTGAGGCTGATACGGTGATTGAACGTGAATATGTCACCAGCCAGGTGCAGTGCACACCCCTGGAGCCCCATGTGGTCTACGCGAAGATGGTCGATGACAAGGTGGTCATCCACGCTTCCACCCAGGTGCCCTTCCATCTCAGGCGCATAGTGGCTAAGGCCCTGGGGATATCTGAGAACCGGGTACGGGTTATCAAGGAGAGGATAGGGGGCGGCTACGGGTCAAAGCAGGACATCCTCCTGGAGGATGTGGCGGCCTACGCTGCGTACACAACGGGAAGGGGCGTATACTTCCGCTTTTCCCGGGTGGATGAGTTCACTGCCAACAGCACCCGCCATCCGATGAAGATTTCCGTGAAGCTCGGAGCAACGACGGAGGGGAAGCTCACTGCGGTGCAGATGCGCGTGCGTGCAAATACCGGTCCCTTCGGCAACCACTGCCTCACGGTGCCCATGAACGCCTGCTCAAAGTCCCTGCCGCTGGTAGAATGTCCCCATATGTCCTTTGAAGTGGTGACCTGCTACTCAAATATCCCGCCCACCGGGGCATACCAGGGATACGGGGCGCCTAAGGGATCCTATGCCATGATGACTGCCCTCGCTGAACTCGCTGTGGAGCTTGGCATGGACCCGCTTGAGCTGGTGCAGCGCAACCGCATCAGGAAGGGATCCGTTCTGGAAATCCTCAAGTGTCTCGGCGAGGGAAGGGAAGGGGCTGCCGCGACGGTGGAGAGTTGCGGCCTGGATGAAGCACTTGCCCAGGGAGCAGAACTCATCGACTGGGGCAGGAAAGAGGAGAGCGGAGATCCCGATATACGTATCGGCAAGGGGTTTGCCATGGTCCAGCAGGGTTCAGGACTGCCGGGGCTGGACCAGTCCTGCGCGGACATACACATGCTTGGAGACGGGAGCTTCATGCTCCATTCCGGGGGAGCGGACCTGGGCACCGGCCTTGATACCGTATCGGTGAAGTTTGCCGCCGAGGTGCTCTGCGTGGATATGGACCAGGTGTCGGTCATCTCCGGCGATACCGACATCACTCCCTTCGATACCGGAGCCTACGCATCCAGCGGCACATACTTTTCAGGAGGAGCCGCAATGCTTGCCGCCAGGGACTTGAAGGAGAAGATCCTCGAGGCTGCATCCCGGATGCTTGGTGAGCCTGCGTCATCCCTTGAGCTTCGCCGCCCCGGGACGATTGCAGGAAAGACCAGTTCGGTCAGCTTCCTTGATATCGCGCGGTTCACCCAGTCGGGGACCGGTTCAGGTGAGCTTGCCGGCTACGGATGCTTTACCACCGAGCACTCATCGTTCCCCTACGGGGCGCACTTCTGCCAGGTGGCGGTGAACGTGAAGACCGGGGAGGTTGCGGTGCAGAAGTACTATGCCCTGCAGGACTGCGGCACTCCGGTGAACCCGGATCTCGCTCTCGGGCAGATATACGGCGGCGTGCTGAAGACTATCGGGCATTCACTGTATGAAGAGATGTGTTTTAATGAAGAGGGACGCTGCATAAATCCGACGCTGCGTGACTACGGGGTGCCCATGATCACTGATCTGCCTCAAGATTTCCGGGCAAAGCTCGTCTTTACTGACGATCCCCACGGGCCCTTCGGGGCTAAGTCTGTGGCAGAAATCAGCTGCAACGGGGCATCACCGGCCATTGCACAGGCCATACATGATGCGGCAGGTGTATGGATGCGCCGATGGCCCTTTACACCTGAGCAGGTGCTCAAAGCCTTGGGAAAGATCAGCCAGTAACACATATACACGAGGAGAGATTTACCAATGGATATCCATGCACAGTTAGAGAGACTTAAAGCCCTTGATGCGGGTGGAATGTACATGAAGGACTTCTTCCACACCTGGGACAGGCAGGCGGATGAGATTGAGGCGGTATTTGCCGCAGCCCAGGCGTTCCGGATGATTCGGGAGCAGGGCGTCTCACCGAGGGTTTTCGACAGCGGACTTGCTGTCTCGATTTTTCGCGACAAGTCCACCCGCACCCGGTTCAGCTTTGCCAGCGCGTGCAACCTTCTGGGCTTGACGGTCCAGGACCTGGATGAGGAAAAGAGCCAGATATCCCACGGAGAGACGGTGCGGGAGACTGCCAATATGGTCTCCTTCATGGCGGACGTCATAGGCATCCGCGACGATATGTACATCGGCAAGGGGCACGCCTACATGAAGGAGGTGGCTTCCGCAGTGGAGGAGGGGTTTGCCGACGGTGTTCTTCAGCAGCGTCCTACATTGGTGAACCTCCAGTGCGATATCGACCATCCGACTCAGTCCATGGCTGACCTGATGCATCTTATCAGCCATTTCGGAGGCATTGAAAAACTCAGGGGGAAGAAGATTGCCATGACCTGGGCCTACTCACCCTCCTACGGGAAGCCGTTGTCGGTGCCCCAGGGGATCATCGGGCTCTTCACCCGGTTCGGCATGGATGTGGTCCTGGCCCACCCCCCGGGTTATACCGTGATGCCCGAAGTGGAGCAGATAGCCTCTGCCAATGCCCGGATGAGCGGCGGAAGCTATGCCAGGACCGACCGCATGGAGGATGCCTTTTCCGATGCCGACATCGTCTATCCGAAGAGCTGGGCACCCTTCGCAGTCATGGAGGAGCGTACAAAACTGGTGGAAAACTCCCAGTGGGACGGACTCAAGGAACTTGAAGGGCGCTGCCTGGAGAACAATGCCGAGTTCAAGGATTGGGAGTGCACGGAATCGCTCATGGACCTGACAAAGGGCGGCAATGGGCTGTACATGCACTGCCTGCCTGCGGATATCACGGGGGTGAGCTGCACGCAGGGTGAAGTCGCTGCATCCGTGTTCGACCGGTACCGAGTTCCGCTGTATAAGGAGGCAAGCTGGAAACCTTATATTATTGCGGCCATGATATTCCTGGCCAGGTTCCAGAAACCTGCGGAAAAGCTTGCTCAGGTGCTGGAAAAGGCGCTTCCCCGCATCAGCTGAAGCACCCTACAGGATAAACGGCACCTCCTTCTGGTATTCATGGTAGTCAGTAAACAGGCGGGGAAATATCCAGCGATCCTCTGCAGTTATCACAATCAGGTTGAGGAAGATGCAGGCAGCCAGAAGCAGCACCACCTGCGCATAGGAGAAGATGATCATCCAGATTATGTGCATGGCGGTGAACCAGAGAAACCCGGGGTGTCTTGAGAATCGGTAGGTGCCCCCCTTCCATGCGGTCCCTGGTTTCTCCGGTGCAAAGAGACGGACTTCGATGCACACCGAATATACCAGCAGCCCGAAGAAGAGGCTTGCTGCTGCCCCCAGCATCCAGACGAGTGCCGGGGAGACCCGTGCATGCATATGCATGGGGATGATGACAAACGGGGCGAGGGTGAGCGGATACCCTAGGAGGGTACCGTACCGGAGTAATCGGGGTACCTTGCCAAGCTGTGTATAATCATGGAGGAGCACCAGGGTATACCCTAGTATGCAGGTGATGTATAAATATACCAGAAATAAATTGCTAAAAATCATTTTACCCTATACTATGTGAACATCATAGAAAAAAACAGGACTGTTAGAGCCGATGATACTTGACCTAACTGTATTTGATTTACTTATACCCGCAGCTTCCAGTCTATTATACATCACCTTTACCGTATTTGGGTTTTTCCAGGCAAAGAAAGTTACATTTTTCTGGTCTTTTCAACTCTATACCTTACTGCTTGCGATCTGGAGCTTCAGCTCCTTTATGATGCGTATCGATACGGTATTCCTCGGACCTCTCATCTGGAACCGGATTATGCTCGTAGGCATGCTCACCGGTCCCTTCGCCCTGGTTCACGCGGTGGTGGATACGCTGGACATCAAGCGCATGTATCTGCGCAAAGTCTCCCAATGGGCCTACCTGCTGGTCATCTATCTCATGTATGCGAATTTTTCCGGCATGGTGGTGCAGGATGCCTGGCTGGAAAACGGTGTGTTTAACTACCGTCTGGGTTCAGGCGCCATGGCTGCATATCTGACCAGCTACATTTATCTCTCTACGATGATTGGACTTGTCTATTGGGAACTTAAGCATAACTGGTATGATCTCCGTACCAGAAACAGTTTTAATCTCTATCTTCTCGGGTTAGTCATTATGCTGGGCGGAATCCTGCTGAACATTAATGAGGAGATTGGACGGCATCCCTTCGATATCCTGGCATCGACGGTAAACGCGGTGATCATCTTCTATGCCATCTACAAATACAAGCTGGTCGCCTATACCCGGCTGGGGCTCCAAGTGCTGACTATGCTGATCATGATGATTCTTGCCTCGCTGATCTACTATGTGTTCCTCATCGGCGCAGCCATCATCAGTGAAGAATTCCAGCCTGCAAACAAAGCAGCGCTTTCCCTGGTGATGGCAGCTGTGACGGTGCTGGTTGTCTACCCCTTGCGGAGTTTTACCCTTTATGTGATCGATGCCGTCATCATTCCCCGGCGCCATCCTTACCAGCAGACGATTAAGGATTTCAGCAGGAAACTGACCACAGTCATTGATCTGGACGAACTCGGCCGCGAACTCATCAAGGGAATCACAGCGGGAATCAAGGTGGACTGGGTAGTGTTCATCATACGGGACTATTTTCATGATACTCAAGAAAAGTCCTTTTTGCTGCTTACAGAGTTCGGCATGGATCTTCAGGCAAGAAAGCACATCACCCTTGATCTGGATGCATCCGTTACGCATCAGCTGGACAGGGTCAGACGCAGCTACATCTCGTCTGTTATTACAGCTCCCAGTGAAGATCAGACATACACAGTCAGCAGAGACCTGCCGAAGGCGAACATTGTCATTCCGCTGACTTTTCAGGACGAGATTGGAGGATTCATTCTTATCAGCGCCCCGTGGGGCAGCAAGATTTTCTCCCAGTATGAGCTGGATGCCCTGGCGATCCTTGCAGGCCAGTGCTCGCTGTCACTGAAGAATGCCATTTCCTTCGAGCAGTTAAAAAAGCAGGGTGACGAGCTGGCTGTGAGCAAGAACAAGCTTGAGGCGATCTTCAACGGCATCGGCTCTCCCCTGGCGCTTACGGACATAGATTATACGGTTATAGAGGTCAACGAAGCAGCGATCAGCTTCATAGGGAAACCAAGAGAGCGTATTATCGGCAGCAAATGCTACAAGCTCTTCTTCTCCAGAAGCATGGCATGCCCGTTCTGCAGGGCCCCTGAATGTCTGCACAGTGGAATCATTCAGGAGAATGAGATTGATTTGGATGAGCATACCTACGCGCTTCAGTTCCATTCGGTGAAGATGCCCCGGCACAGCAAGCAGCTGTTTTTAGAGATCATCCAGGATGTGTCCGAACAGAAGAAACTCCAGAACGAGGTGATCAGGTCTGAAAAGATGGCTGGAGTAGGCGCTCTGGCCGCAGGCGTAGCCCATGAGCTGAACAACCCTCTTGCCGGCATCTATGGTTCCGCTGAACTGCTCCTTGGAGAGCTGCAGAATCCTTCATCGGCCTACGAGTATGCGGAAGAGATTCTCCGCTACTCCTCTGCTGCGGTCGATGTGATCAAGGAGCTTTCACAGTATTCCCGGCAGGAGAAAAGGGAAATCACTGAAGTCGACCTGGTGCGGGTATTGGAGTTTTCCCTCAGGCTTGCCCAGCGCAGCCAGAATACGATCAATGTGGAGATCAAGAGGAATTACCAGGCAATTCCTGTCATTATGGCAAGTGAGAGCGAGATGCAGCAGGTGTTTCTGAACATCATAGTGAATGCCTTTCAAGCTATGGAAGGGAAAGGATGCCTCACGCTGCAGTGCAGTGAATCCAGCGGGGTGATAAGCATCTCCATCGGCGATACGGGTAAGGGTATATCTAAGGAGCACATCAACCAGGTGTTTACACCTTTCTTTACCACAAAGGAACCTGGAAGGGGTACCGGTCTCGGACTTTCAAACTGTTTCCGTATTGTCACTAAATACGACGGGCGCATCATTGTGGACAGCACTCCGGGTAAGGGTTCGGTCTTTACGGTGATGCTTCTGGTGGATAAACAGGGCACCAAACAGGTGCGGTTCGTCATCGCAGTGAAACAGA
>SKXS01000235.1 GCA_007128345.1 Spirochaetia bacterium | reverse complement strand
CTTCAGCGTTGGGAAGATTTTCTGCAGTATCGTCAATAAAAACTGTTTTCCCCGGCTTAAGTGCATACTTCTCCATAATATAGGCATATATTTCCTTTTCCGGTTTAATCTTACCAATATGCCCTGAGAATACGATTCCGCTGAATACATCCCAGAATGAGTATTTATCAAGCAGGAAATCTGCCATTTCCCATGGCATGTTCGATAGCACATAGAGAGAATGGCCTTCTTCGTTCAGTTTTTCTGCGAGTTCAAGTGTATCCTTCTTTGGTATCATGCTGTCACGCAGCAATAAAAGCATGTCTTTGAACTTTCGCTCAGATAAGCTGGTAATAGATGAAGCGCTGTTTACCAATTCCTTTGAGTCAACTGTACCAGCATCATATGACTTCCAGATGTCACTACGGATTATTTTGTCAATAATCATCTGCTGCACATCGGGGTTCGGGAACAGCTTCTGCAGTTCTGCCCTGGGGTTCCAATTCAGCAGTACACCGCCTACATCAAATATGATATCCATAGATGCTCCTCTGAGTTGCTATATGAGAGAAGTGTAATAAGTTTCAAGGAAAAATTCCATAGCTTGATATTATTAAGCATGTATCACTGCATCAGAAACGTGCAGCACCCATGAACATGAATCCCCATATTATTGCATACCCCGCAAACCAGGTTGGGAACTAACGGACAATCCTGGATCCAAAGGGTACAAATGCAAGCTGGGCAAGCTTCAGGTGCTGAAACGCAAAGGGAATGCCAATAATCGATACAAAGAAGAACAAGGCAACCCCCGCGTGGAAGAGTGCTAATTCCCACCCCAGGAGTACAATCCAGAGAACATTACCTATCACACTGCCCACACCGAAATCCCCGAGCAGGATTTCCTTCCCAAACGGCCAGAGCACAAATCCGGCAATCTTAAAACATTGCATTCCGAAAGGAATACCTATTATGGTTACGCTTACCAGAATTCCAGCCAATACCCATCCGACAGCCCCGAAGAAACCGCCGAAAATCAGCCATATGATATTGCCAATCAGTCTCATGCAGGCGATTATACCATGAAACACCCGTATGTGATGCAAATGTTTCGCAGATATGCCGGATATTGTCTCCATGCATTGCATCCTGCAGCAGTACGACTTAATTCACCCGAGGCATCCGTCCTATGGGTAACCACCCTTAAGCAATCCATATGCTGGATGCCAGCATGCATGATCCCAGTTTGGGAAGGAGGTGTTCTCCAGCAGCTGAGGAGCGCAGGAAAAAAATAGAAAAATAAGTTATTTTTATATTGACAATACTGTATTATATACTGTATTGTTGATTCATGAGTAATGATAAAAAACAAGTACTGGACCGCATACTCCAGGAAACCAGGAAAGGAAACCTCACCATTGCGGTGATGGCTAGGCTCTCAGAAAGCCACTACGGGTACTCACTGCAGAAGGACCTCAGTGATGCCGGGCTTGAGATATCACAGGACAGCCTCTATCCGCTGCTCAGGCGCTTGGAAGACCAGGGTGTGCTGGAGAGCCAATGGAAAGTCGATGAATCAAGGCCCCGCAGATATTACCAGCTCAGCGAGCTGGGCCGTGAGATCTACGGGGATCTGGTCGGGCAATGGATGGAACTAACCCAAATTATAAGGAGAATTACGCAATGACTTACACACAGGAAGCCAAGGAGATGCTTGAGCGCTACCTTTGGAATGTTGAGCGAAAGCTCCCGCTGGGAAAGCGGAAGGACATCATGATGGAGATCAAATCTACCCTCTTTGACATGATTGAAGCCTCAGCGGGTGAAGAAAAAAAAGTATCCGTTCAGCAGCTTACCCATGTGCTTCAAGAGATGGGAAGCCCCGACAGCTTAGCATCTGGATATACCAGGGATCAGTTGGTGATGCCGCCCCAGCTGATTTCGATATTCAAGACGGTCTATTCAATAGTTGCCGCGGTGCTCATCATAGTATCGGGAGCGGGGATTGTCATATCCTATGCTGCAGGTGAATCGGTCCATGTCCTTAACAGCATACTCAGCCTCGCATCTTCACTGATCCATGCGTTCGGGATGATGGGTATCATCTTTTTAGTTATCCACCGGTTTAACCCTTCCTGGCGCTGGGAACTGGAAAGCAGACATGATGACTGGAATCCCGCATCCCTGCCGAAAGTGGAGCACATGAAACCCCCGTCTATACTGGAATCTGCCGCAGGCATACTCTTTGCAGCGGCTCTCATAACCCTCTTTACGGTATTTGGTGACCGCTTTGGCCTCACAATGAAGGTCGGATCTGCAAATGTGTACATTCCTGCACTAGGAAGCGGGTTTATAGCGCTCATTCCGCTGCTTTTGGTCAGATGGTGGGCCTCCATCCTCTACCATGGGGCCTTGCTCTGGAAGCGCGCATGGACAATCTGGCTGAGGATTGCCAACCTGGTGCTCACTGCCTTTGATGCGGTTATTCTGCTCCTGTTTCTCCAGGGCAGCCCTGACCGGTTCATCAGGTTTGACCTCATGGAGAGGACAACAGAATTTGCTCCGCTGGCATCAATGCTGAGATCCCTCTTCACTGTGGTAATTATTCTGCTTTTGGCGCTCACCGCCTATGAAATGATTAAGCAGGTACGGCAGTTCTTCACTAAGCCGATATTAAAACTGGATGTACCTGGTTAGTGAAGCTGATAAACCGCATCAATCATGGGCTCAAAGTTCATGTGCTGACGCATGAGCTCTTGAGCCCGTTCCTTATCCCGGGAAATGATCGAGGATGCTATCGCCCGGTGGCTTCTGCGTACGATATCCTGGTCATATTCATTGAGTTCTGAGTAGACGTTCGCTACCTGGCGGTTGATGAGGACCATAACCGAGTTAAGCAGCCGGTAGTTCAGGTAGTTGCCTGAGCATCGTGCTATGTGCAGATGGAACTGCCGGTGCATGGCTTCAAATACATCGGTCTCAAAGGCCGCCTCCTCCAGCACCCGGTCTATTTCGCCGAGCTCCTCAAGCTCCTCATCGGTAGCCCGTATGGCTGAGTTCCCTGCATTCTCGATCTCTATGGCGCGCCTGAGCTCAAAGAGATCCTGCTTATCGGTCTTCTCGAAGGTGAGGATCATTTCCAGAGGGAAATAGCCTGTCCGCTGGGAGGGATCATTAATAATGATTCCCCTCCTAGGCCGGGTAGTCACAATGCCGAGAAACTCCAGAACCCTAAGTGCTTCCCGAAGCGTCGGACGGCTCACATTGAGCATCTCCACCAGTTCCTGCTCCCGGTAGAGCTTCTGTCCGTACGTCAGCTTGCCTTCCCTGATCATCTCAATAACCGTATGGATGATCTGGTAGTACATTTTCTGGTTTTCTACTGGCCGAATTTTCAAACGCTC
Organism: Spirochaetia bacterium; assembly: GCA_007128345.1. Classification (GTDB taxonomy): domain Bacteria; phylum Spirochaetota; class Spirochaetia; order PWKH01; family PWKH01; genus SKXS01. The sequence goes on along the minus strand of SKXS01000235.1, from coordinate 5,401 downwards.
CATGAACTGCTCCTGTCCCAGTTGATTTAGTATACTCTTTTTTTTCTGAATGTAAACTCCTATTGCGCTCGCCATTTCCTATTGACATCAGAGAAGTGGTGCTTCATACTATTTTAGTTAACTTAATACACCAAATGAGGAATGGTTCAATATGCTTCCGAAACCACGCACCTTGTCGCACATTCCGGTGTACACTCCCGGAAAATCAGAATCCGATGTAATGGCCGAGTACAACCTGGACCAGGTCATTAAGCTTGCCTCCAATGAGAATCCCCTGGGTTCTTCTCCCTGCGCTCTCAATGCGGTTCGGGGCATGCTAGAGACCTGCCACCGCTACCCTGACCAGCACAGCAGGATGCTGAAGAAGACCCTGGCCGGCTTGCACCGTATTCCGGAGAGCCGGATCCTGGTTACCAGCGGCCTTGAGGAGATGATCGCCTGCATCGGCAGGGCATACCTCACCCCGCAGGATACATCCATCATGCCGGAGAACTCCTTCATCAAGTACGGCATCAGCGTGCATCTCCAGGATGCCCGGGCCGTGCATGTTCCCATGAAAGAGGACTGCATAGACCTCCAGGGCATGCTTGATCGAATAGAGCGGAACATAAAGATCATCTGGATTGCCAGCCCGAACAACCCGACGGGAACGTACATCAATGAAGCAAGCCTCAAGTGGTTCCTCAGCAGCGTACCAGATAATATATTGGTGGTTCTTGATGAAGCCTACCGCGAATTTGCTGACGCACCGGACTACCACCACCGAACCGAACACTACCACAAGCAGTATCCAAACCTGGTCATACTGCGCACATTCTCCAAAGCGTACGGACTTGCAAACCTGAGAACCGGCTATGCCATAGGAATGCAGGAACTCCTGGAGCCGATCCTTCAGGTTCGTGAGATATTCAGCGTTACCTCAATAGCCGAGGCTGCCGCCTGTGCGGCACTGGAGGATACGGACTTTGTACGCAGATGCAGGGACCTGGTGATAGGAGAGAAAGCGCGCATGTACCCAAAACTGGATACACTGGCCGCGGTGGGGCTCCGGTACCGAAAAAGCCAAGCGAACTTCATCTATATTGAGACAGATCTGGACAGCGGCACCCTGTTCACTGAGCTCCAGAGGCGCGGGGTCATTATACGTCCCGTCGGACCGAAGGCCGTCAGGGTCACCATCGGTACCCCCGAAGAAAATTCAGTGTTCCTGAAGGAATGTGCCGAAGTGCTGGCACAGCATGCAAAGTGAGGAAGGACAAATGAAACAACTACTGACAGGTAATGAAGCAATCGCCCGGGGTGCATATGAAGCAGGATGCACTGTTGCGGCGGCATATCCCGGCACGCCCAGCACGGAAATTCTGGAAGCCTTGTCTCAGTACAAAGAGATCTACTGCGAATGGTCAGTTAATGAAAAGGTGGCTCTGGAAGTCTCAGGCGGGGCTTCCTTTGCAGGATCGCGGGCGTTCTGTGCGATGAAGCACGTGGGACTCAATGTAGCCGCCGACCCGATGTTCACCATCGCATATACCGGCATCAACGGCGGTCTGGTCATCAATACCAGCGATGAGCCGGGCATGCACAGCTCCCAGAATGAGCAGGACAACAGGTACTACGCACGACATGCAAAACTCCCCCTTGTGGTTCCTTCGGACAGTGCGCAGTGCAGGGATTTCATGCTTGAGGCATACCGCATCAGCGAAACCTTTGATACTGCGGTGCTTTTTCGCACTACGACCCGGGTATGCCACAGTAAGTCGCTGGTGGAGCTCCATGAGCCCATGCGGGTGCCGCAGCGGGCATACACCAAGGACCTGAAAAAGAACCTCATGACTCCCGGGAATTCGCGTCCTCGGCATGTCGATGTGGAAGCACGCCTAGTGAAGCTGGCAGAGTATGCTGAGTCAACTCCTTTGAACTTCATTGAGGAAGACGGAAACACGTTAGGTGTTATCAGCACAGGCATTGCTTACCAGTATGCTCGTGAGGTCTTCTCCGACCGGGCAGACTACTTCTTCATCGGCTTCAGTTTTCCCCTCCCTATGAAGGCTGTCAGGAAATTCTGTGAAGTCCATGAAACCATCCTGGTCATTGAAGAGAATGAACCGTTCATTGAAGATGAAATCAGAAAGGCGGGTATTGCCTGCCTCGGCAAGGACCTGCTGCCTGCGTGCGGCGAACTCTCCCCAAAAATCATCGCAGATGCATGCAGTCATCTGCCTGAGGCAAGCACATATGCTCCGTCAGTGCACAGTGACGCCTCCCTGCCGCCCCGACCTCCCGCACTCTGTCCTGGCTGTCCCCACCGGGGCATCTTCCATGTGCTTTCCAAGCAGAAGAATATCGTGGCATCCACCGATATCGGGTGCTATACCTTGGGTGCATTCCCTCCCTTCAGCGTGGGTGATTTCTTTTTCTGCATGGGTTCCAGCATTACTGCGGGCATAGGATTCAAGCGATCGGACATGAGCTGCGGAACCGAAACCCGAGGGGTATTCGCAATTATCGGGGATTCAACATTTTTCCATTCTGGAATGACCGGGATTGCCGACGCAGTGTACAGCCGGACCCCAGTTGTGACGATCATCCTGGACAACAGAATAACCGCCATGACCGGACATCAGCACAATCCCGGCACAGGGATGACCCTCATGGGTGAGCAGGCCCATGAGATTGACCTTGGCGAACTCGTGAGGGCACTGGGAGTCAGGGAAGATCATATCAGGAAGGTGAATCCCAATAACCTCAAAGCCTGCTCGGAAGCAGTTAACGATGCCCTCATAGCTCAGGAACCCTTTGTCATCATAGCCAGGGTGCCCTGCGCACTGCTGCCTCAAGTACGAAAGCGTGCTGAGTCAAAGTGGTTTCAGGTCGATGCACAGGCATGTACAGGATGCAGGGCATGCATAAGAATCGGATGTCCTGCAATCACCTTCAGGGATTCAGCGGCGGTCATAGAACCTGACATCTGCGCGGCCTGCGGTGTATGCTTCCAGGTATGCACCTTTAAGGCTATCTCCATGGGAGGAAATAAGACATGAACGACACCAGGAGCATCCTGCTGACCGGGGTGGGAGGACAGGGAACAATCCTTGCAGCAAAAATCCTTTCAGAAGGACTTACCCGCATGGGGTATGATGTCAAGATGTCTGAGATCCACGGGATGGCCCAGCGGGGCGGGAGCGTCACCTCCCATGTCCGCTATGGCAGCAGGGTCGATTCACCAGTGATCAGTGAAGGCGAAGCTGATATCCTCTGTTCATTCGAGAAACTTGAGGCTTTCCGGCATCTCGGGTATATCAAGCCTGAGGGCATGCTGATTGTAAACGATCTGGAAATATATCCTCTTCCCGTACTTATCGGGCAGGCTGCATACCCGGACGATATAGCCTCGGTGCTGAAAACCCGGCACGAGCGCTTCCAACTGCTCAGTGCGCATACGATCGCCGTAAAACTGGGAAACCCCCGGGTTGAGAATATTGTACTGCTTGGTGCTGTGGCGCACTATGGGGGCTTCATGCAATTCAGCTGGGAAGAGACCATACGTGATCTGGTGAAGCCTGCTTTCATCGATATCAACATCAAGGCATTTTACGCTGGCGCAAAGGCCGCATCAGCAAGTTTTGGAGGGGCTTCATGATCCATAGGGCAGTATTTAGTCCTAACTCACTAGTAGTTGTAGGAGCCTCCAAAGACACCGCCAAGGTTGGCGGGAAAGTACTTGAAAATATCCTGAGCTCTCCTTTCAGAGGGGCATTGTACGGCATAAATCCTCAAGCTGCCCATGTACAGGGAGTGCCCTGCCCTACACTGGATGACCTGCCCAATGTAGATCTGGCAATCATAGCAGTTCCGGCAACGCATATACCGATGTACATGGAAGAACTCGCCGCGAGGAAGCAGACCAGGGGATTCATCGTGCTGTCTGCCGGTTTCAGTGAGATGGGACCGGAAGGAGCCGCTCTCCAGAAATCCCTGGTTGACATTGCCGACCGGTACGGCGCATCGCTTATTGGACCGAACTGCACGGGAGTACTTACCCGGAACTATGCCGGCATCTTTGCCGGTCCTATCCCGGAGCTCTCCTCTGACGGCTGTGATCTGGCAAGCGGGAGCGGGGCGACTGCAGCTTTTCTCCTCGAGCAGGGAATCACCATGGGGGTACGCTTCTCCCAGGTGATTACCGTGGGCAACAGCGCTCAAATCGGTGTGGAGGAAGTGGTTGCGCACTGGGATGAGAGCTATGTACCCGGCAGCAGTTCCCGCGTCAAAGTACTCTACATGGAGAGCATCACCCGGCCGCAGAAACTGCTGGCTCACTGCATCTCGCTTATTGCCAAGGGATGCCGCATCTGTGCCGTCAAGGCAGGAAGTTCCTCCGCAGGCAGCAGGGCTGCTTCATCCCACACAGGAGCCATGGCCGGTAACGATGAGTTTACTGAAGCGCTCTTCAGGAAGGCCGGTGTAATCCGCTGCAGGGGCAGGGAGGAGCTCATCACGGTTGCAGCGGCCTGCATGTTTCCCCCCATGGAGGGAAACCGCATGGCGGTGGTAACCCATGCCGGGGGACCGGGAGTCATGCTGACCGATGCGCTCAGTTCATGGGGCATGGAGGTGCCTAAGCTTGCAGGATCTGCGGTTGATGAACTGGAAAAGCGGCTGCACCACGGCTCTTCAGTGGCCAACCCCATAGATTTCCTTGCAACCGGAACAGCTGCACAGCTTGGAGATATCCTCACAGTCCTGGAGAACCACGTTCCCGAAATTGATGCCGTCAGCGTTATCTTCGGTAGCCCGGGGCTTACAGATATTGATGATGTGCTGGAGGTACTCTCCCGGCATGTGGAGTCTTCCCGGAAACCGGTGTTCCCTATATTGCCGTCGACAGTGACTGCCAAGCGTGAGATCGCCGCATTTATATCCCGCGGTATGCCATGCTTCCCTGATGAGGTGGTCTTCGGTGATGCGATAGGTCGTATTCGATCAGTACGCAAACTTGAACATACGATTTCTCATGTACCGCATAGGATATGTCCATTACCTGAGCTGCACCCGGATGATCATGGATACCTGCCTCCCCATGAAGCAGCGCAGCTTCTTGACCTCGCGGGAATACCCCGCGTACAGGAAACGTGGGTGAGTATATTGGATGACCTTGATGATGTTGATATCCCCTTTCCCTGGGCTATGAAGGGCATCGGAATTATCCACAAAAGCGACTCGGGGGCAGTGGTGCTTGGCATACGCGATGGTGATGCTGCAAGGAAAGCGGCACAAGATATACTGGCTATCCCAGGAATTACCGGTATGCTGATCCAGGAGATGGCCGAAGGCATGGAATTTTTCTGCGGAGTCTCCCGGGACGATCAGTTCGGGCATATGCTCATGGCTGGACTTGGTG
>SKXS01000267.1 GCA_007128345.1 Spirochaetia bacterium | reverse complement strand
TCAGTACTAGCCGTTCTGATTCCTCTGGCAAACATACTTTCCCTGATAGTGCTGCTCAACTGGAGGCATGCGAACCTTCGCAAGCAGATCATGGTATTTATCAAAAACCCACTGCTTATTTCCATATTTGCTGGAATTATCGCATCTCTTTTAAGAATCCCCATACCTGGAATTTTCAATGGGCTGCTTGAACTGCTAGCCCGATTATCCCTGCCGTTGGCACTCATTGGGATAGGAGGTTCTCTTACAGCACAGCTGAAATTCACCAACGTACAGTACCTCGGATGGGTTACGCTGCTGAAAAATGTATGCTATCCCATAGTAACCGTACTGATTGGCTGGATGCTGGGATTGTCCATGCAGGTAATTACCGTACTGTTTCTCATATCTGCTTCGCCCACGGCAGTGTCAGCATATGTCATGGCTGATGCAACAGGCAACGATGCTGAATTCACCGCAAGCGCCATCATAGTAACTACTACAGCTTCGGTCGTCACCATCAGCGCCGGACTGATTATCCTGAGGATCCTGTTGTAGCAGCTTCTCTCGGTACCTCATGCCGTACCTCCTTGAGTGAGGCCGCAACAGCTGCAGAAACCACACCTATACCGGCAATGAACACATAGAAAAAGTAGAAATACATTGGGTTCTGCTCAACGATGAATCCGCATATAGGCGCGAGCAGGGCAATGGGTGCTGCTGCAGTATTGATAAATGCCAGGGAGCTTGACCGCCTGTGCTTCGGCGCTGACTCAAGGACAAAGGCCTTGAAACTGATGGTGTTTCCCGTAAGGCCTGCCCCCGTGGTCACTATGGAAAGGATGACGATGAGCATGGGAAGGTTTAATTCTGAAGGCAGCCAGCGTAAGGTCAAGTGAAAGATTTCAGGTACTCCCGAGGAGACAAGTACAAGAAGTGCACCCAGAGTAAACAGTATGTTACAGCTTAACAGCACAGTCCTGTTGCCGAACCGTCGGCTTACCCGCCCCCACAGCACACTGGTGGAGAACTTTGTTACCTGGAGGATAGTGAGAAATATCCCGGCTATACCGATGATTCCCAGATGTTCCACGGCAAAGGGTATGAGGAACGTGAAGTTGAGCATATTTATGCGGTGAAGTATTCTGAGCACAAGCAGTTTCCGATAGTTTGGAGACTCCTTCATTGCGGCAACTCCGCCGGCCGCTGTCTTACGCAGGCTCCGCTTGGCAGGAGGAGATTCGTTGGGAACCTCTCTCACCAGCGAAAGCTGCAGTAAATCAAGGAGCAGGATTCCAAAAGTGACCAGTGAGAGGATCAGCACACTCGTATGGGAATCACCGTATATACTGATGATCGGCTGGATGAGCAGAATTCCCGTTACCATGGCAGCAATATTGCTCAGCAGGGTCCGGTACGCTATAAATTCGCCTAATTTGTTTGGAGCTACCGCACCGCCAAAAAAATCCCAGAAAACAATAAATTCAGCACCCCTGAAAAGCTTATAGAAAAAGAAGACGAATATGTATATATAGAGTATCCAGATACTGCCGATACGTGAAGAAAGAAAAATGAGCAGTATCATGATAATGAGCATGCCTATCCGCAACGCGAGGGCATAGATGAAAAACGGTTTCTTGCGCTTTTGGTGCTCAATCAGACTGCTCATGTAGAGCTGGGGGAGGAACATGCCTTCAAAATGAACAGTTGCCAGGAGTCCTACGAGAAATGCTGATCCTGTGACGCTGTAGAGAAATGCCGCAAGCACAAAATTGGGATTCAGTATCGACTGGGAAACGGAAGTAAGCATCCCGTTATTCAGACCTATAAAGTAGTTACGCCTGCTTTCCTTCATTCCTGTATGGTTCCTTAAACTCAGTATATACCGCAATACACAAATATGCTGCCGGAATACAGAATCCCGGCAGCAATATAATTACGAAAAAGCAATCTGCTACATATGTACAAGCCAGAAATCCATGACATCGGGCATCAGGTCAAAGAGTTTCTGGTCCTGAAACCAGAAGTTATACTCAGCCAATGGGAGAAATGGCTCGGGAACACCCATGTCAGTCCTGACCGGCCAGTTGCCGGTGACAAACCACGGCTCAAATCCAGCATAGCCTTCAGTCCCAGGAGGACCTCCGAGGATCCAGAGCATAAGCAGCTTGGCCGCATTCGGATGCGGGGCAAATCCGACCAGGGAGAACCCGGTGGAACCAGCCATACCAGCTTTTGGCTTCATGTCGTAGAGGATATCAAACTGATAACGACCGCTCATGACATCCCTGTAATTGGACGATGTAATCTGTCCGATCGGGGGCTGGGCAATAGTATCGACTGACACGGCGTCCAGAGCGTCACGGCTTCCGGAAGCAAGCTGAAGTCCGTTATTCAGCAGCCGCTTGATGAACTCGTATCCGGCATTCTCTGTTGTCAGTTCAATCGGCCTTCCGAAGAACCGTTCGTACTCTGCTTCCATTTCATCGGCATACCGCACAAAAGTAGTTACCCATTCGAGAGAACCTGAAGAGCGCAGGGGATCACGGATTATAGACTTATCCTTCCATTCCGGCAAGGTAAGTTCCCAGATACTCTCAATCGGCTCACCACTGTAGACAACATCGCTGTAGGCCATAACTGTTGCACCAAGACGGGCAGTCAAGTAGGGTGTGCGGAAATGTTCAGGAATAACGTCAAAGAGAATCGACGGACAGTAGTCATTGATTATCTGCCTCGCAAGCAGATCCTCAGCAACAGGGGGTATACCGCCGGTGAGAATGAGGTCGGCATTTCTGATGCCTGCTTGATGCTCCCGTTCGATCTTCTCTAAGATTTCAACTGTTGAAATATTGTAGGCTTCAACAGTAATCCCCGGATAGGCCTCCTCGAATGACTGCGTGGCATCAAATATTCGGCTAGAGCTCGCATAGATGATTACCTTCCCTTCCTTCTTAGCAGCTTCGTATATGGCATCCCAATCCTCTACCTCCGGCAGGTACGGACCTATCTGAGCATTTCTCATCCACTCGTCATAGGGATCAACTGCAGGAGCCCTCTCCTGTCCACCCGCCGCAAACAAGACAAACGGTGACACCATGAATGCAAACAGCACACACAGCACCAATAACTTTTTCATACAAACCTCCATGATAAAACTAAAATAAATTGCACACAGGCTTCCCAGCTCAAGCTGCGGATGCCTGTGAGGTATCAAAAATGGTTATTACTGTGCCGTTGCTTTCTTCTTCGTCGCCTTCTGTTCACCCGGCACTGTGAGCAGGTTATTCCCCGTTATGGAATCGAAAAAGCATGCTTCCTCCATATCAAGGTCAACATGTACAGTGGAATCCATTTCCAGATTCATACCGCGCTTCTCTTTAATATTCAGCCCTATCTCACCGACACTGACCTTAATCAGCACTTCGCTTCCTGCAGGCAGTGATGAATCAACGGACCCCAGTACTGAGGTCTTGGTCGGATTATTTACTACGCTCAAATTTTCAGGACGAATACCCAGGATTGCCTTTCCGTTGATGGATTTGAATTTACCAGGAAGTTCCAGTTTGAGTTTGAGATCATTGTTATACGCAATGCCTTCCATAACTTCAACATTAAACAGGTTAATGGGCAGGCTTCCGATGAATTCAGCAATAAAGGTATTAGCTGGTGAAGCATATATGTCATCCGGATGAGAGAGCTGCTGGAGCAGTCCGTCCTTCATCACTGCTACATGGGTGGACATGGTCATAGCCTCAAGCTGGTCATGGGTTACGTACAGGATAGTCTGGCCGGTTGCCTTATGCAGCCGCTTCAGCTCCGTACGCATCTCCAGGCGCAGCTGCGCATCAAGGTTACCCAGTGGCTCATCCATGGAGAGGACCTCGACGCCAGTAACCAGTTCTCTAGCTACAGCAACACGCTGCTGCTGGCCTCCGGAAAGTTCACTCGGATAGCGTTTTTCAAGTCCTGTGATCTTTACCTGGTTCATGACACCATCTACTTTCTTCTGTATCTGATCACGAGAGAGCTTCTGGATACGCAGCGGGAACGAAATATTGTCGTAGACCGTCATATGCGGCCAGAGCGCGTAGCTCTGGAAGACAAGTCCGACGTTACGCTTACCTGGAGGCACCACTGTCCATGTAACAGAATCGAATACCAGCTGCTTTCCTATCTCAATTTTACCAGCAGTTGGTTTTTCAAGCCCAGCGATCATACGCAGCGTGGTGGTCTTTCCGCATCCTGAAGGTCCGAGCAGGGTAAAGAATGACCCGTCTGGAATAGTCACGTTCAGGTTGTCTACGGCTGTCACATCGCCGAATTTCTTAATCAGGTTAGTCAGTTTAATATCAGGCATTATTTACCCCCTCCAAAGCCTTTGCTTAGATCTGTTCCGGTCATTCTTCTCGAAAGCCACGTTCCGAATATCACGATAATTACTACAATGACGGCAATACCGTCAGACATTTGTCTGAGTTCTCTGTTGGCATACTCAAAGGTCATTACCGGCAGGATGATGGTTGACGGAGTATATAACAGGATGATAAGGCTCAATGCCTTCATGGTTCCAATGAATGTCAAGATGAATCCTGCCATAAATCCGCTCTTAGTCAGGGGCATGAGGATCGTTTTGAACGCCCTCACCCAGGAAGAGCCGTGCATGTATGCCGCCTCTTCCAGCTCTATGCCTACCTGCATCATAGCACTGGTTCCCGATCTGGTCGCATTAGGAAGCCGCTTCATGGTGGAGACCAGTATTAGCAGGAAGAACGTGCCGTAGAGCGGCGGAAATGGACCCATCCTGCTTGCTGACATACTCAGGTAAATGCCGCCGAAAGCAATGCCCGGAATAAGGAATGGCAGGAAGGATGCCTGCTCAAGCAGCAGTGCAAGTTTAGTCCCCCGCCCCCTGGATATCGCATAGCCGAGAAGCACGCCAAGCGCAGCTGATCCCAGCCCAGTAAAGAGTCCCAGCCATATAGTATTCCATGTAGCGGCCCATACCCTCGGGTTTCGCAGGATACCGATGTGGCCTTCCATGAAGGACCTGTCTGTTCCAATCCACCAGTGGGATGTAAAATTTGAAAAGCTGTAGTCACCCATCCGGGCCATCAATGTCTGATAGAATAACAAACCGACCGGCAGCAGCGAACACGCGAGTAGAAATAGGATTACAAAGACTGCTATGGGGTTTTTCCATTTCCCCAGGTCAATCGGCTGACTTTTTGTGGCTTTCCCCGACATGGTAGTAAACTGCTTGCGGGCGCCAATGATCCTGTTGTTCAAATAAATAAGGATGAGCGCCAAAACCACCATGGCAATGGCTGCTACGAACCCCTCAGCTACCCGCTGATTCTGCATCTGAGCATACAGGATGGTGGAGAGTACGTAGTACCGTCTTGGTATTCCGAGGAACGCAGGTACACCGAAGGTTCCCAGCCCTTTAGAAAATGTCAGGATGAACGCAGAGCCAAGTGCAGGAAACATAAGCGGCAGGATGATCCGCCTGAAAATGGTGAACTTTGTCGCACCGTACATCATGGCTGATTCTTCCAGCTGGGAGTCCATGGTGCTCAACGCAGCCGCAAAGAGCAGATAGGTATAAGCAAAGTAGTTGATTGCAAGGATGATGATCATGGGAACAGGCCCGTAGGCTATCCAGTTCGGAAGGGCTATACCGGTTACAAACTGGATAATCCCGGGAGTGCCGCCGCTTCCCACATCTGAACGAACTAAGGTAAGCCAAGCCATGGCCATGGGCCATGATGGAATAATGTAGGGAATAATGGCGGTATTGGCAATGAACTTCTTAAAAGGAATGTTGGTCCGGACCACAAGATACGCCAGGATAATTCCAACAAGCATCGCTAAAGCCGTATATCCTGCACTCACCACTAGGGTATTCATCAGCGGCTTGTAAAACAGGTTGATCCTCATTTCGCTGATAAGTGCGCGGTGCCAGTAGAAAAACGTGAAGTCTCCCGCTTGAGAACCAGGAATTCTCCGTACGTCAATCCTATGGACGACAAAAGTGGTTTTCAGAATTTCCCAAAAGGGAGCAATGACAAAATAGGCAAGCACCACCAACAGCAGCAGCCCGAGAAACACATGAGGTGTCCTCACCCAATCAAGAAACTTGTTGAACTTGATTCTCGGGCTTTCACGCAGCAGGTCCTGGTTCTTCAAAGATAGATTCATGCTGCTTTTCTCCTCCTAATTCTCAAAAAAATAAATTTACTTGCACCCGTTTACTTCCCGGCTGCAGATCTTTCATCTGCAGCCGGGCTAATTAATTTATCAAGACCTTATATCTTCTACATATGGGTAAGCCAAAAGTCCATAACATCAGGAACAACATCAAAGATATCTACCCCCTCGTAGATGTAGTTGTATTCAGTAATCGGGTCAAACGGATATGGAGTCTCAATATCTCTCCGTACCGGGAAGTTGCCAGGTACATGCCAGGGTTCAAACCCTATGGGATCTTCCCCGGGAAGCCCGCCCACCAGGTGTGTTATCAAGAGCTTTGCCGCATTCGGATTGGGAGCAAAGGCCATCATGGGTATGGAGTTCTCATATGCATAGCCGGCAAACGGCTCCAAGTCCCACAGGATGTCAAATTGATATCTGCCGCTCAGCACATCTCTGAAGTTAGATGAAGTACCTTGCCCTATTGGAGGACCGCCAGGCTGTTCATGCTGAGTGACTGAATCCAGCACATCCCGGCTTCCCGTTCTCAGCTGAAGACCGTTGTCCAGGAGCCTTTTGATCAGTTCATAGCCCGCATTGGGTGTAGTCAGCTCTATCGGTCTACCAAACACCTCTTCATAATTTGCAGCCATTACGTCGTCATGGACCACCCACGAGGCCATCCAGTTCATAGATCCGGACGAGCGCATGGGGTCACGGATGACTATCCTGTCTTTCCACTCAGGCTTTGTCAACTCCCAGATACTTGTAATCGGCGGGCCGTCAGCGTAGGCAACATCACTGTAATTCATAATCACTGAGCCGTACCGGTGAGTCAGCAGGGGCTCCCTGAACTGCTCAGGAATGACAGGCACCAGGTCTTGGGGCACATAGTTGAAGATCACCTGCCGTTCAATCAGTTCGACAGCCAGGGGATTCACTGAGGATGTCATCACCACATCAGCATTCCGGATGCCCGCTTCAGCCTCACGTTCAATCTTTTCAAGAATCTCTACCCCTGAGATATTGTACGCTTCAACGGTTATTCCAGGATACTTCTCTTCGAACGTGGCTACTCCGTCAAAAATCCTGCTGGTGCTCGAGTAGATAACCACCGTACCTTCCTGCTTCGCCGCTTCATAGATAGCGTCCCAGTCCTCTACGTCAGGCTGATACGGACCAACCTGTGCATCCTGCATCCACTGCTCATACGCATCAGTTGGCATCGCCTCACGACCTCCAGCGGCCCATACTGTTACACTGATCATCAGACATAGGATGATACCTAGACCTAAAACTCGTTTCATCATTTAGAAACCCTCCCAATAAAAAATCCTCTCAGTATTTGTCACCTGGAAGCACACATGCCAGGAAGAACCGTTCAGATGACTTCCGATGGGAACAGTATACACCTACTTTTATCACATGTAAACAATATTCATTAAAATTTTTAAAATGAAAAAATAATTGCATGTGCTCAATATGCGCAGTCTCTGCAAAGATACGCTATGCAGTCCAGTTCCCTCATATGTATGTTCCTAGGGTATGCAGCAGAAGTGCCTGAGTATATCAATGACGCCGGCACCATACGGCTCCGGCGAGCAGTAGCTGCACAGATGCTTCACTTCATCACTGGAATTTATCGGGCAGGCGTGAAAGCCGACTTTCTCCAGGAAAGGAATATCTACAGCCGAGTCGCCGATACCGAGCATTTCATCAAGCCCGATATTAGTCGCACTGCTGAGCAGCTGGATCCCCTTGCCTTTATGAAACCCCTTGGGCATGATGTTCAGGCTGTCAGATGAATAGATGATATCAAATTTGCTGCAAAGCTCCTCCCCTGCCTCGTCGATGATCATACGTTTGAGCTTACGGTTGATCTCCTTGTCCGAATTAAAAATGCTTATAGTGTATTCCTTGCCGATCTGCATAACTGCGTAGCCGGGGCCGACGATCTTTTCGATGATCACCTGCTTGAGGAGATAGAATTCACCGAGATCGCCCATTTCGGGATGCCGGGAAAACTGATAGGAAACAGGGTTATAGAGTCCTGTTCCCTGCTCAAATACCGCGGGAGCCGTTCCATGAATTACCTGGATGAAAGCCTCAATGTACGGCCCGGGCCGTCCTGTTATGACCGTGGCAGGAGGGGCTGAAGGATCCTCCTGGGAGCGATGATTCATTGCCGAAAGCACTGATATTATTTCACTGCTGAACCAGGAACTCTTACCTTCAGAAAGCACCCCGTCAATATCCAGGACAACTAGTTTAATCATCTCAGCTCATCTCCTTACTCAGAGTTTCGATTGCGGATACGGAGTCAATAGCCTCCTGCAGAAAGGACACACTTGAAACCAGCACATCAGCAACAGATTGTTCAGGGTACTTCTCCATACTCAGTTCAATATTGCATATTCCATTATACCCGGCATCATCAAGCAGCCCAAGGTATCGTTTAAGCGGCAGCTCTCCGTATCCCAGAGGCCAATGGGTTGCATAGGTATCGGGGTGAAGCGCATGGATATGCGTATGCTTCACCCGTCTGATGAACGATGCAGGAGGAATCTCCTCCATACCGCTGATCCTGAAGTTTGCATAACTATGCCCCATATCCCAGCATACCGCAGCGTCCGCCTGTGCAATTTCCTCCAGTTCCTCTATGACGCCGGATGCAGTACTGAACTGGAACGCAGGGTCAAGCAGTTTTGCCGCTCGCTGATTCTCATATGCAATCACCAC
>SKXS01000281.1 GCA_007128345.1 Spirochaetia bacterium | reverse complement strand
TAGATAAAAACCACCGGATTTTTTTAACGATGTACCCAATCCGTAGTCTTTTCCATCATTCATGCCATCTTTATCAGCCAAATCCAATCTCCTGTTTTTGTCATTTTGACTCGCCTGCCAGTCTTCCTTCGTTTCGAATATCAGGCCTGATCAAGCCAAACGAATCGATTCTGGAATAACTCCGTGACCTGGCAGTCACCACAATCTATCGTATCCCAAATAAACGGTTGCTCCAGGTTTTTGATTAACTCTTGTAATAAGGAGTATTGGCAAGTTCTTTCCAATACGACAGGAGCTCATCATCCATCCGGGCAATAAAAAGTTGATACCCTCCGGTTTCCTGAACAGTGAGGACTTCTCCGACTATGTTTGCTACAACTTTGATTCCTTTATCATTCAAGAAGTTAACTGAGTCACGATAGGTAATGAGCTGCTCCATCAGCGTTGTTGCACCACAGCCATTCACAACACACATGAGCTTTTCGCCCTTTTTGACATCGAGATCTTTGAGCAGCTCGTCCATTAAGAGGGCAACAGTTTCAGCTGAACTCTTCATTGGAATTTTGTAGCCGCCGCCTTCACCGTGCTGACCCATCCCGACACCCATTTCATCATCATTGAGAACAGCGAGATTGCCCCCGGTTACAGGATGAGTGGCTCCAGTAAGTGATACGGAAATCGCCGCCATGTTGTCAGCAAACTTCTGCGCTATAGCAGCAATTTCATCTAAGCTTTTCCCCTGAAGAGCAGCGCCACCGGCGATTTTGTACAAAGGAACACAACCTACGAATCCGCGACGGTTGTCGGCATCTTCACGGGGTGCAGTTGTAACATCTTCCTGGGTAACTACCTTAACAACGTTAATATTCTTCGCCTTGGCGGCCTTCATTGTGAGATTAGCCGTGAGCATATCGCCAGCGTGATTCAGTACTACAAACAGGACACCCTTGCCCTTATCGGCCATCTCCAAGGCCTTCATACAGCTTTCGGGGCCAGGAGCAGCAAAAATGTCACCGCACACGGCAATATCCACCATGCCTTCACCGACAAATCCCTGCAGGGCCGGCTCATGCCCGGTTCCGCCGAGAGTTACCACAGTAACCCGGTCAGCATCCTTGAGCTTTTTATTCACAACGAGATTGCCGTCAACGAGTTCAATAATATCCTCATTGGCCATGACCAATCCTTCCAGAAGCTCCTTCGTCAAATCTTCCGGCTTGTTGATAAACTTTTTCATCACGATCAGTACCCCCTATGTTTTATATTTGATATGTATAACAGGACTACAAAAGTCCTGCTGCAAATCCCGAAATCATCGTGGCCAAAGAGCACGCTCCAGCGTCCATAGTTCCGATTGTTGCATCTTTATGAAATCGCGCTCGTCCGAATTTTGCCTGAAAGTCCTTCGTTCGTTCTGCGCCCTCGCGGGCTGCTTCGGCTATCTCCTGTAAATAACCGGGTAATTCCTTCCGGCATTCATCAGCTTTTCTGCATGCCAAGATCAAAACATCCATCATTGTTTTGTCGCCTTCTTTAGCCTTCGAAACCATAGAAAAACCTTCCAATGCCCCGGCGAACATAGCTTTCATCTCTTCTCGACCAACTACGGAAAACCCTTCCAAACCGTCTGCAAAACCATCAAATACTATTCCATATAAGGGGCCGGCGCTGCCGCCATTGACATTCATAATTCTTCTGCCAAGATCCCGGAACATGTCTGAAATCGATCCGAACTCCATTTTTGCGGTAGCGGCGATTTCCTTGCTGATACGTTCCATGGTTACTCCATGATCACCATCTCCAAAAAGTGAGTCTATTTTGGAAAATTCATCAATATTTTCATTCAATGCAGAACTGGCGGAAACCAACATCTGCTGAATTTCCTGGATGGTTATTTGCATACACACTCCACTTGAATCTGATCATATGTTAATTTACGATCTGACATTTGTTATTTACTACTAGTTACATATGATAACCCACGGTTTATTATATGTCAATTTAAATTTTGTTATTTATAGGAAGGATCCCTGAACCTTGGGAATGGCCCCTCGCGCTTTCTCAGGATAGGATACGGTATGGCTGGCCGTCTGCTCTACATGATCACCCTGCTCATCATCTCTTTGGAAGGCGCCCAGCAGCATGAGTCCCGATATATCATGCGGCAGCGCCTTGAGGATTCCTGCGGATTTGCCGTGACCGCATCGCTTCTCAGCTGCTACTGGTTAGATCCCGTCAGTGAGGGCTTTCTCATAACCCGTCACCTTGAGCAGGCATCGGACAGCAGCACGGCCGCACGAAATATATCGTTCTCCTCCATGCGTGACATCCTCTCCGCCTACGGCATCGCATCCCTCGGCTTCCATGTGGACATCGATGACCTGGCAGAACTCACCCGGTCCTACGTTCCAGTGATTTGCCTTGATTCCGGGGGAGCCGGTCATTTCTATCTGCTGCTGGGCGTGACTGAGCAAGGGGGCAGCGAAGTGTTCATCATCGCCGATCCCGACTGGGGAATCGCATATCTCAGTCGGGAATCCTTTGCCGCAGTCTATTCACAGCGGGTGCTTGTAAGCGCCTCAGCGTACAAGGCGCCTCAAACCGCCCATATTGAAGAACTCAAAGAATTCGCGGACGCATTTGCCGTATTTCACGAGCGCTGGATTCATGCAGGCAGGCTATGAAGCGGCCTGCATTCGCCCTCCTTGCACTCACCGCGGCATACTGCAGCTATACCGCAGAGATCACCCATGTGATTACCCTTAAACCTGTATATACCCTTCCCTTTACGCTGAGCTCATCAGTTGAGCTGCAGAACTCACTGACCGATTCTTCGGATCTCTTCTTACGATTTTCCACCCAACCAAAGGAATTCAGTCCCTTCCCCTGGATGCTCACCGAAGTTGGGGTATCCTGCACGGCTAAGCCGATCCAGTCTTTCGAGCAGGATCTCCTCGTGCGGTGCGCGCTTGCCTTCGGCACCTACGGCAGGATGCGCCTTTCTGTCGGCATCGAGCTGTCGCGCAAGACACCCCCGTACGCACGCATCGTATCATTGCTGTTCAGCACGTCTCCACCTGACAGGAGAGATGCTGATCTGTCTGCAACGGTGCTCCTGGTAGTAAGCAGACAACTGGGATTCTCGTGCACCGCAACGCTTTCGCTTACAAGCTTTCGGGAACCTGCCTCTCCCCTCCCCGCCGAAATAAGCACCGGATTTTCTGTGGACCTCCAGAGCTCTCTGGTGAGGGGAGACACCGCACGGCATGCAGGAGTGAGGTTCTCCTTCCTTCCGGGTCTGGTTATCCCTTCGGTTATCTATTCATGGAACTGGAGCCCGGGGAAATCCGGCAGAAGCGACAATAGTTGATGTTCGCTCAGCTATTGAGTACATTATGGGTACGATACACTGGAGGTGCATACGTAATGGAAGGAAATCAAATTATTCCAGCAGAACGGATCTTACCCAACAGGCTGCTTGTGCTGCCTATGGTGGGCAACCCGATATTCCCTGGAGTTTTTACCCCCCTCATCATCGAGTCGGAACATGATATTGAGATCGTAAACGCTTCGCTGCAGGGCGACAACCTCATCGGGCTGGTGCTCACCAGGGACAGCGAAAATCCCGACTACTCTCCCGAGGGGCTCTATTCAGTCGGCACGGTGGCGAAAATCGTAAAAAAAATCAATCTTCCCGATGGCGGGCTCAACATATTCATATCGACTGTAAAGCGTTTCAAGGTGGTGAAGTACCTCGCTTTGAAGCCCATAACCGCTGCGGTGGATTACCTGGAGGACATTTTCTCAGACCCCGAGGAAATCAAGGCGCTCACCCGGTCGCTGCTCACTGAGATGAAGCAGATTTCAAAGGACAATCCAATATTCACCGAGGAGATGCGCCTGAACATGGTCAACATTGACCAGCCGGGGAAAATAGCCGACTTCGTTACCTCGATTATGAACATAAACCGGAACGACCAGCAGCGGATTCTGGAGACCATGGACTTGTGTGACCGTCTTGAGCAGGTGCTGCTCTTCATCAAGAAGGAGCACGAACTGATGAAGATCCAGCAGAAAATTCAACGCAGGATCAATGACCGGATCGAGAAAAACCAGCGGGAGTACTTCCTCAAGGAGGAGCTGAAGGCCATACAGCATGAGCTTGGACTCACGAGCGACCCGAAGACCAGTGACTATAACCGGTACCGTGAGTACTTCGATTCCCTTGACCTGCCTGATGAGACCCGGGAGCAGATCAATAAGGAACTGGAGAAGTTTCAGCTCATGGACCCGAACTCGGCTGAATTTACCGTTACCAGGAATTACCTGGAAACCCTTGCCGCACTGCCCTGGGAGGACCCGGTAACAGAAGAGTACGAACTGAACAGTGCCAAGGAGATCCTGGATGCAGACCACTACGGACTTGAAGATGTGAAGGAGCGTATTCTGGAGTACCTTGCGGTGCGCAAGATGAAGCGGGACACCAAGGGTTCAATTATATGCCTGGTGGGACCGCCGGGGGTTGGTAAGACCTCCGTCGGCCTTTCCATTGCCCGTGCACTGAACAAGAAGTTCTTCCGGTTCTCCGTTGGAGGCATGCGTGACGAGGCGGAGATCAAGGGGCACCGGAGGACCTATATCGGCTCCATGCCCGGAAAGATCATTCAGGGGCTTAAGATCGTCAAGACCAAGAACCCCGTATTCATGATAGACGAGATAGACAAGATGGGCGCATCCTTCCAGGGAGATCCTTCGTCAGCCCTCCTGGAAGTCCTGGATCCGGAGCAGAATCACGCCTTTCGTGACCATTACCTTGACGTGCCCTTTGATGTGTCGAACATCCTCTTCATCGTGACGGCGAACACCCTGGACACCATCCCCCGTCCTCTGCTTGACCGCATGGAGGTCATCCGGCTCTCCGGGTACATCACCGATGATAAAGTTGCCATTGCTAAAAAGTACCTCATACCAAAGACCCTCAAGAATAACGGCCTGAAGCGAAAAACCATGCGCTATTCCATGAAGGCCCTTCGCTCCATCGCCGACGAATACGCCAGGGAAGCGGGGATGCGAAACTACGAGAAAGCGCTGGACAGAATCCACCGGAAGGTGGCAAAGAAGCTGATGCTCGGTGAAACGGAGACCCCGGTGACCATCTCCCCGGACAACCTTCCTGATTTCCTCGGCAAGCCTGTATTCAGGGAGGATGAGCTTAAGCGGGCGACCACCCCGGGCATCGTTGTCGGCCTCGCATGGACTCACTACGGCGGAGATGTGCTCATGATCGAGTCCATAAACATCCAGGGAAAGGGAGGAATGAAGCTTACCGGAAAGCTCGGAGAGGTCATGCAGGAATCCGCGAATATTGCGTACTCCTTTGTGCGCCATATTGCCAAGCAGTATGATCTCAAGCAGTCATACTTTGACTCCAACCTCATACATCTCCATATCCCGGAGGGGGCAACCCCGAAGGACGGACCATCCGCCGGCATCACCATGGCCTGTTCACTCTTTTCTCTTGCCAAGGGCAAGCGGATCAAGGCTAACCTTGCCATGACCGGGGAGCTTTCCCTCGCAGGGAAAGTGCTGCCCATCGGGGGCCTCAAGGAGAAGACCATCGCTGCCCGGCGCAACCGGATCAAGGAGATCATCATACCCAAGGCCAACCTCAGGGACCTGGATGAAATACCTGATCACGTGAAGAAAGGCATCACCTTCCATCCCGTGAGCACCATGACCGAGGTGATTGAGATCGCCTTTGCGATGAAGCCGGCTCCTCCCCGGGCCAAAAAGCCGTACTGAGGATGCCCATGGAACTGCTTGCACCTGCCGGCAGCATGGAAAAGCTCTCCTACGCGTATGCCTACGGAGCGGATGCCGCATACATCGGCATACGCAGCTTTTCTCTGCGCTCCCGGGCTGACAACTTCCACGCGGATGAGCATGCGCACATCGCTGCAGTCAAAGGAGACAGGAAGCTCTACGGGGCACTGAATATATTCTTCCGCAACCGGGACATCGATGCGCTTGAGCAGTCCCTGGAGTACATCAGCCGCTATCCCCTGGATGCCTGTATTATCAGCGACGTGGGTATTCTCAGCCTGTGTGCACATCATTTTCCCCATACCCCGCTTCACCTGAGCACCCAGGCGAACTGCCTCAGCAGTGAGGCAGTCAAGCACTACCGTGATATCGGGTTCTCCCGGATCATCCTGGGGAGGGAACTCACCCTCAGAGAGATTGAGCAGATCAGGAGGGATGTTCCCGACATCGAACTTGAGGTGTTCGTCCACGGTGCGATGTGCATTGCCTACTCAGGGAGGTGCCTCATGAGCTCCGTTATGGCCGGCAGGAGCGCCAACCAGGGAGACTGCGCCCATTCATGCAGGTGGAACTACCGGGTTCTTGAAGAGGAGGAACGTCCGGGAGAGTACTATCCCGTGGAATCAGGGGAGAACTACACCGCATTATTCTCTTCACGGGACCTCTGCATGATCGACCACCTCAGGGACCTGCAGGATGCGGGAGTGGACTCCTTGAAGATTGAAGGGAGGATGAAGTCCCTCTACTACACCGCAGTGGTGACCAGGGCATACCGGAAGGCCCTGGATCACATGGACGAACCCGAACTGTGGAAGCCCTACCGGGAAGACCTCTTCAAGGTGAGCAGCCGTGAACTCTCCACGGGGTTCTACTACGGCCGAGATCAGATGGACTCCCCTGCCTTAGGGGGATACCGCAGGGAGTACCTCTTCCTGGGAACCCTGGGGCGTGAGACGGCCCCAGGCGAGTTCTCCTGTAATGTAAGGAACCAGCTGAAATCGGGTGAACCCATTGAGTTCATCACCCCCGATATACCCTGGGTTGAAGACCGGAATTTCCTCATCCTTGATGCAGACCGGCTTCCCCTGGACCAGGCGGACCATGGGAAGCCCTGCACCATCATCCCTTCGGTGAGCGTAGGCACCGGAGCCATCATGCGCAGAAAGATTACGCCTGCTTAAGCAGCCGCAGCTGCTGCTCATCACTATACTGCCTGGTATAGAGATCCCAGTATTTCCCCCGGAGGGCCATGAGCTGCCTGTGACTCCCCTCCTCGATGACCCGGCCGTGCTCCAGGACTAGGATCCTGTCGGCGCTGCGGATGGTGGAGAGCCTGTGGGCTATGATGAAGCTCGTCCTGCCCTTGAGCACTGTCTGGATGGCATGCTGGATAAGCATCTCCGTCTCCGTGTCCACCGAGGAGGTCGCCTCGTCCAGCACGAAGAGCGCCGGCCGAGCGATGAGGGCACGAGCGAATGATACCAGCTGCTTCTCGCCTGTGGAGAGCAGGGCGCCTCCCTCCCCCACCGGAGTATCGTATCCCTGTTCCAGGTTCATGATGAAGTCATGGGCGTGCACGAGCTTTGCCGCCTCAATGATCTCCTCCCGGGAGGCGTCAAGCTTTCCGTAGGCGATGTTCTCAGCTATTGAGCCGCTGAACAGATGGGGTGCCTGAAGCACATATCCGAGCTGCCCGTGAAGACAGCCTAAGGTGTACTCACGGTAGTCCGTACCGTCTATCCTGATGATTCCCGTATTTGGTTCGTAGAAACGGCACAGCAAATTGACGATGGTGCTCTTCCCGGCGCCGGTCTCTCCCACCAGGGCAACGGTCTCTCCCGGAGTCACGGAGAGTGAGAAATCCCGAAGCACCTCCTCCCCCTGCTTGTAGGAGAAGCTGACATGATCAAACTCCACCTTCCCTGAGATGGATCGCTCAACGGCACCCGTATCTTTTATATCAGGCTGCTCGCTGATCATGGAGAGAATACGCTCCGCCGAGGCCTGGGCATACTGAAGCTGGGCGACTACCCGGGATACCTCAATGACGGGATCGAAAAACCGGACCGTGCACAGCACGAAGAAGACCAGCACCCCGTAGCTCATATCGCCGACACCGGTCCTCGGCCCCCCGCCGATGAACGCGAGGGAGGTGCCGATGCTGCCGAGCATGAGGATGATCGGCAGATACACCGCAGAGGCACGGGCAGCCCTGAGTGAGCTTTCGTTCATCTCCCGGGAAGTCTTCGCGAATTCCGCTGAGTTCTCCCGCTCTCGGACGAGGGTCTTGGTAGTTTTCGCTCCCCGTATCCCTTCATTGAAGGCCCCGGTGATCTTCGAGTTGATCTTACGTACCAGCCGGAAGCGATGGAGGATGATCCGCTGGAATACATAGCTGATCGCCGTGAGTACGGGTACTACGGTGATGACGATGAGCGCAAGGCGCCAGTCTACGATGAACATGAGCGCCGCCATGATCACCATGAGACTCATCCCCCATGAAATATCGACGATGCCCCAAGTGACGATTTCTCCCACCTTCCTGATATCCGAGGTCAGTCTGGCAATGATCCAGCCGCCGGGAGTCCGGTCATAGAAGGAGAAAGAGAGCTCCTGGAGCTTCATGAATCCCGATTTGCCGATCTCGTAGCGTATGCCTGCCTCAATTTTTCCCGCCAGTTCAATGAACTTCCAGATCACCAGAGACTGGAGCGCAAAGAGTCCGATGAGCAGAGCCCCGTATCCTCCCAGCATCGAGAGCTCTCCGGGAACGATAATGTGGTCAATGATCCATCCTGTCAGGTACGGGGTAACCGCATCTACGCTTGCGAGGGTAAGCATGCACGAGACCATGAAGGCCAGCTCCCGCTTAAACTTCAGGGCATGCTCCGCGATTCCCCTCCAGACTGAGTAGTCCAGCTTCTGCGCTGAAAAATCCTGTTCTTCAAAGCCCTGCATACATGTGCTCCCCGCTCTCCTCAGTTTTTTCGGGAGATGTTTCAACCTGCTGCTGGATGTCCCAGATGCGCTTGTAGAGCCCCTGAAGCGCTATCAGCTCTTCATGGGTGCCGACCTGGGTGATCCGTCCGTGTTCAATCACGATAATCCGGTCCGCCGCCGCTAGGGTGGTGACCCGGTGGGCTATGATGAAGGTGGTGGCCCTATTTGCCCTCCTGCTGAGTGAACTCCTGATGGCCTCATCGGTGATGGTATCCACCGCGCTGAGGGAATCGTCAAATATAAGGATAGGGGGGTTTTTCAGGAGGATCCGCGCTATGGCGATGCGCTGTTTCTGACCTCCTGAAAGGGTCACCCCGCCCTCTCCCACGGGTGTCTCATAGCCTTTGTCAAACTGACAGATGACATCATGGACCGCCGCTACCGCGGCAGTCTCCAGGATCTCGTTCTCCTTTGCGGTAATTCTGGCCAATGCGATGTTGTCTCGGATGGTCCGGTTGAACAGAAACGGCTCCTGCAGGACGATTCCCACATGACTGCGCAGCCAGTGCTTCTCCATCTCCCGAATGTTCATCCCGTCGATGGTTATCTCGCCTGAGTCAGGTTCCATGAGACGGGTGAGCAGATGCATGAGGGTCGTCTTGCCCGATCCCGTCGGTCCGAGTATTGCGATGGTCTCGCCCTGCTTCACCGTGAGGCTGACACCGTCAAGCACCGGGTGTCCGGGAACATAGGCGTACGACACATCCTTGAATTCCACGTTCCCGCGGATCACGGGAGTCTCTGCGCCGTTGACTGTGTACTCGCTCTGCTGCCCGAGAATATGGAGCATCCGATCGACTGCAACATGCATCTTGCCCATGTCGGTGAGAATGCGTCCCATCTGCCGCACCGGCCACAGCAGCCGCTCCACATAGGCAAAGAAAGCAAAGAAGGTGCCGATCGAGATGATGCCCAGGGCAGCCCAGTATCCGCCGAGGATGATAACCAGAGAGAGCTGCAACAGACATACAAAGTCCGAGATGCTCCAGTACCAAGCCAGCAGCCTGAGCAGGCGATAGATAGTATCGCTGTGGTATCGGTTTTTCACATCGTACTTCCGCATCTCAAAGGTCTCCCGTGCAAACGCGCGGACGACCCTAATGCCGGATACATGCTCCTGCACCACCGTAGTCAGCGCAGCCTCCGCTTCATCGGTTTCCGTGAAGCGTCTGCGTACCTTCCTGAAGAAGATGTAGGAGAAAATGAAAATTCCTGGAATGAGCACCATGGAGATGAGGGTCATCCGGACATCCAGGGCAAGCATGATCGACACCACGGTAACCAGAAGAAAGAGGGCCCGGCCGATCTCCGCAATCTGCGTTGAAAGGAATGTCTTGATGGTATCTATGTCGGAGGTGCACCGCTGGATGAAGTCACCGGTGTCCATGGTGCTGTGTTGGATGTAGGAGAGATCCTGTATGTGGTCGTAGAGCCTGCCGCGCATGCGCTCCACCGTATCTTCCGCCGCCCGGGCAGCCAGGTAGCTCATGAAGAACATGCCTAAGCCCCCAACAGCTGTAATGCCGATGAAGCACAGGGAACTGAGGATCAGAAATCCCTGGAGGCTCCTCCCTGCTGCGAAGGCGTCAAGCACGCTCCCCAGTACAGGGATAGATCCGGGATGCTCTTCACCTGAGAGCACATCGAGGATGTACTTGATCACGAGGGGTCTTGTCATCAGCAGTATCGTTGAGCATCCCGAGGCAATCATCGAGAAGGCAAGCCACTTACGGCTCCCCTTCATGAACTGCCAGAGGACCGCTCCAGTCCGGTTTCGCTTTTTTTCCATGGTATTTACACTAAGCCTAGGGAATCACTACTTGCATTGGTATGATATACAGCTATAGAATGAATCATGAAGCAGCTGTTCACTATTGACCTGCACAGAGACTTTCACTTGGTCCGGTTTCTGCAGATCATGTCGCTGGCGCTCATCATTCCCTCTGGATACCTGCTCTACCTTCCTGTGAGCACATCCTACCGCTCACCCTTCGCGCTGCTGTTCACCCCGACCGGACTGTCGCCCCGTGTGCTTGATCTCTTCATCATCGCACTGACGATCGTATGCGTCATGACGATCCATGAACTGCTGCACGCCCTTTTTTTCCTCATCCTCGGCCCCAAGGGGACCAGGATCACCTTCGGAATCCGACACGGATTTGCCTATGCCGCCTCTCCAAATACGCTCATACCTAAGAATCCCTACCTTATCATAGGACTGTCTCCGTTTGTCATCATCACTCTTGTGTATCTCTTTATATCTCCGTCCCTTCCTGAGTCATGGGCTTCCAGCGCCTATATAGCCGCAGTACTGAACGCGGCCGGCTCATCGGGCGACTTCTACATCACCTACCGCATCTTTCCATGCCCCAAGGGCACGCTTATCAAAGACAGGGGCATGGGATTCACAGCCTACCTCCCTACACAAGCACACTAGTCCCGGATGAACTCCTGCTTCAGCAGCTCCAGGTCGATGCCGCTGTAGAGCGGAAACTCTTCCGTCAGGGCTGCTGTCCGTTTCTGAGCCGCGCTTACTATCGTAGCATCAATAGCATACTTGGCTTTACTTAAGCTTCCAGCCCTGCTCCCTTTGGTGATTTCCCTGGCTGAAGTATTGTTGAGCACCAGCTTAATGATGGAGGCAATCTCCCGCATCTCCGACTCACCCATGCCCAGGGTTGTGACCGCCGGGGTCCCGATACGCAGGCCGCTGGTATACCAGGGGCCGTTGGTATCATAGGGCAGCGCATTGCGGTTGAGTGTTATGCCGCATTCCCGCAGGACACTCTCCGCCTGACGTCCGGTGATGCCGAATTTGCGCACATCCAGCAGAAGCAGGTGATTATCGGTACCTTCGGTAGCTATATCCATGCCGAGCTCCATACAGGCAGATGCCAGGGTTACGGCGTTCTCCACCACTTTTGCGGAATAGTCCCTGAACTCCTTTGTTTTTGCCTCACGCAGAGCAACCGCTTTTGCAGCCATTACATGGGGAAGCGGGCCGCCGATGACCAGAGGGCATCCCTTGTTTACGGCATCCGCAAACTCCTGGGTGCACAGGACCATGCCTCCCCGGGGGCCCCGCAGGGTCTTATGGGTCGTGGTGGTAAGCACATCCGCATAGGGTACGGGATCATGCACACCGGTCATCACCTTGCCGGCTACCAGACCGGCAAAATGCGCCATATCAACCATGAGCACCGCATTGACTGAATCTGCAATTTCGCGCATCCGGGCAAAATTGATGAGCCTGGGGTACGCGCTGTAGCCGGCAAGGAGGATCAGGGGTTTGATCCGTTTAGCCTGTTCAGCCAGCCGGTTGTAGTCAATAAGCCCGGTTTTCCTGTTCACCCCATAGCTGTGCGCATCAAACATGAATGACGACACGTTATGCCGGTATCCATGGGTCAGGTGGCCTCCTGAGTAGTAGTCCAGCCCAAGCAGCCGCTGGTTGCCCGCGAGCCTGCGCAGGGCGTTCCAGTCCTTGCGCTTGAGATCCGTCGGATTGGATATACCCAGCTCCGCAAGCTTCGGGGATACCAGCCTCGTGTGCAGGATCGCCCAGAAAGCCACCAAGTTTGCGTCAGCTCCGCTGTGGGGCTGCACATAGGCGTGTTCCGCACCGAAAAGTTCTCTTGCTGAGGCTGCGGCTTCAGACTCAATTTCGTCAACATTGTCGCACCCCGCATAGAAACGATGATAGGGAAACCCTTCAGCATACTTGTCGGTAAGCAGATTCCCCATAGCCGCCTGGACAGCAATGGATGTGTAGTTCTCGCTTGCAATCAGCTTGAGATTGCTGCGCTGGTCAGCAAGCTCCTGGACAATATGTCTGGCCACTTCAGGGGCAGTCCCGGCAATCTGCTCAAGCTGTGCCAGGTACATAATCATCCCGTAATCAAGTGAATCAGCATCTGTCTTTTCCACATAGGTTTTCACCAAGGATTCTGCCATAATCAACTCCTTATGATATCTCGGAGATAGAAGTTCAGGGTATACCGTTCAATGCGTGGTTGTCAATAAACTACATGCGCTGCAGCTGCTGGAGGTAACGGGAAACTTTTTCTAGCCGCTCGGCAAACTCACGCTTTTTCCCCTGCTCTTTGCGGATGATCTCCTCCGGGGCATTTGCGAGAAACTGCTCGTTTGTCAGCTTCTTACTCACCTGTGCCAGTTGTTTTTCCAGCTGCGCATGCTCCTTTGTGAGCTTGGCGAGCTCCTTCTGCACATCCATGCTCTCCCTGACATACACATACGCTTCGTACCCGATACCGCTGACAGGAACGCTCCCGTCTAGGTCCGGCACTTCAGTGCCTATATCCAGCTGGGAGGCATGCACGAAAATCCGGATCATCTCCTTGCTGGCAGCCAGGAATGCTCCGGATGCAAATCCTTCAGCGATGTGGACAGCCGCACGCACTTGTGTTTCGGGGGGTATGGCAAATTCGCTTTTGAGGCTTCTAATCCCCCGCACCAGTTCCTGGAGCTTTGCAAAGTGAGCCGCATTCTCGTCATCCCTCCGGGACTCCTGATACTCCGGGTACGGAGCGGTTATGATGCTCCCGGAGGTGTTCGGAAGCTTCTGGTAGAGCTCTTCAGTAATGAATGAGACGAAGGGGTGCAGCAGTTTCAGGGACTTTGCCAGCAGGTCAAGGATGAGGGTGACTGACCGGTTCTTCCGCTCGCCTTCCGCATACAAGTCGGTTTTGGAGGCCTCCAGGTACCAGTCGCAGAAATCGTTCCAGAAAAACTCGTACACCGCCTGGGATGCATCATTGAACCGGTAGTTCTCCATGGACTGCTTCACCTGCGCTGACGCTTCGTTGAGCTGGTGGTACACCCATCGGTCAATGCCGGTGAGTGCAACGGTTTCCAGGGGGAGGATACGGGCACCTTCAAGGTTCATGAGAATGAAGCGAACCGCATTCCATATCTTGTTGCAGAACCGGGAACCAAGTTTGAAGGAGTCCATGTTGACTGGGATATCCTGTCCCTGGGCTGCCATGAAACAGAGGGTAAACTTCATCGCATCAGCTCCATAGGCATCCACCACATCCAGGGGATCTATCCCGTTGCCTGAGGACTTGGACATTTTCTTCCCCGTGATGTCCCGCACAAGTCCGGTAATGTAGATATCCCGGAAGGGAACCTCTCCCATAAACTCCAGGCTCGCCATGATCATCCGGGCAACCCAGAAAAATATAATGTCGTATCCGGTCACGAGCGTTGTAGTGGGGAAGAACCGCTCCAGATCTTCAGTCTGTTCAGGCCATCCCAGGGTTGAAAACGGCCACAGCCACGAAGAAAACCACGTATCGAGCACATCCTCTTCCTGGACGACCGCTTTACTGCCGCAGGAGTCACAGAGGGTGATATCAGTGCGGGAGACGGTCATCTCACCGCAGGATTCGCAGTGCCATACCGGGATTCGGTGGCCCCACCAGAGCTGCCGGCTTATGCACCAGTCCTTGATGTTCCTGAGCCAGTGCGCGTAGGTATTCTCCCAGCGCTTCGGGTAGAACCGCACCTTGTCCTGTTCCCATGCCTCCAGCGCCATGTCAGCCATGGGCTTCATGCGGACAAACCACTGGTCGGACAAAAACGGTTCAATTGCGGTATCGCAGCGGTAGCAGTGACCCACTTGGTGGTCATGATCCTTCATGTCCTGGAGGTATCCCTGCTCCGTAAGGTCATTGACCACTGCTTTCCTGGCTTCCCTCACCTCCATGCCCCGGTATTTTCCAGGGACCCGTTCATTGAGCGTTCCGTCAGCATTGAGGATGTTCCAGTCCTCCAGGCCGTGGCGCCTGCCAACCTCGCGGTCATTAGGATCGTGCGCCGGGGTGATCTTCAGCATTCCTGTGCCGAACTCCATGTCGACATAGCTGTCGGCAATGACGGGAATGCTGCGGCCGCACAGTGGAAGCTCCACCTCCTTTCCCACCAGGTGCGCGTACCGAGGATCTTCAGGATGTACAGCCACTGCCACACCCCCGAGCATGGTTTCCGGCCGGGTGGTGGCAATCTCCGTAAAACCGCTGCCGTCAGTCAAGAAATAGCGTATGCGGTACAACCCTCCGTGCACCTCCCGGTATTCCACCTCATCATCCGACAGTGCGGTACCGCAGGATGCGCACCAGTTCACCAGGTAGTTTCCCTTGTAGATCATCCCCTTTTCGTAGAGTGAGACGAAGACCTCCCGTACCGCCCGTGAGAGTCCTTCATCCAGGGTAAACCGCTCACGCGACCAGTCGCAGGAAGAACCGATCTTCTTGAGCTGCCTGATAATGATCTGCTGGTGGTGCTCTTTCACCTTCCAGGTCTCCTCAATAAAACGCTCCCTCCCCAGGTCATGCCGGTTGATTCCCCGGGCCCTGAGCATGCGGTCCACCACATTCTGGGTGGCAATGCCCGCATGGTCGGTCCCTGGAAGCCAGAGCGTCGGTCTTCCGGTCATGCGGTAGTAGCGGATGAGAATATCCTGAAGGGTATTGTTCAGTCCGTGCCCCATATGCAGCACACCGGTTACATTGGGGGGCGGAATGACGATGACAAAGGGGTCTCCCTCCGCATCAGCGGGGGCAAAGTCTCCGCTCTGCTCCCACTGCTCATAGATGGGATCTTCAAAATCCTTCGGGTTATACGCCTTTGCCAAATGCACTGCCTTCATCGTCGCTCCTTTTTTGCCTGTCCGGGTACAGCTGTTTACTGAAAAGAATGAGTCAGCATACCAAAATAGCAGCATTATGACAATCTTATGATTACATGAGATGTACGCATACGAGGAATACGGCAGGATGGGTGCGCAAAAAAGGGAGGCATGTGCCTCCCCGTATCAGCTGCCTGTCCGTGTGCTGCGGTTATTTGTCCTCTTCCAGGTCCGGCTCATCTACGTCCCAGTCATCATTGTCCCAGTCATCATAGATATCATCATATGCATCATCGCCGTTTTCCTCAACAGCATCGTCAGCAATAGATTCTGGGTCCTGCTCGGGCTGGAAGGGATCGTCCCGGAGTTCCACCGGTTCACCAAAGGTTGAAACCGGGGCGGTTGCTTCAGTACGCTTCAGTTCAACTTCAAATCCTTTCAAATTAAGGAGATAGAGCAAGTCTTCCACGGTCAGTTCCTGCGGTGCAATGGCTGCAGTCTGGTGGGTTCTGGCACTGACGCTCATCAGAGCCGGGTCCGCCTCCTCCTGGGGAGCAGCATCTCTGCCGTCTGCGCTCAGCACAGGAATTGAAAAATCCCCCGGTGCCGTACCGCCGCTTAATACCAGGAAAAATACATTTGCGCCGATAAGCAGCACCAGTGCTGCTGCCGCAGCAGCCAGCGCAGGGCCGGAGAAGGTGATGCGCCTGTGCCTGAACTTGTATGGCTGGGCTGGCATGCAGGTCTTCTCCAGGTACTTCCACACACGTTCCTGGTGTACCGTTATTTCTTCATTCCTGAGACGGGATTCCCACATGGTCTCCTGAAGCGACACAAAGTACTCATACCTGGCTTTGCAGTCCCTGCAATGAGATATATGTTCTTCCACCTGTGTTTTCCACGGTTCCTGCAATTCTCCGTCTATATATGATGACAATACCTGATCATCAAGACACATGAATTCCCTCCTGGTCAATCATCTTCATAAGCTGCAGCCTCGCTCGGTGAGCCCGTACCTTTACGTTACTTTCCGTAATGTGGAGTATTTTCGCAATCTCCTTGTAGTTGAGATCGCCGTACTCCTTGAGCACCAGTACCGTTCGCAGCTTCTCGGGCAGCTGCTGGATGGCATGCTGTACAATAGACCTCGTCTCATCGCTGAGCACATGCTCCTCTCCAGTCTTCATGGACGGCAGCGGCATCTTCTTGATGCGGTCAAATGCCGCCTGTTCCCTACCCTTTCGCTTCACGTAGTTGATGGACAG
The DNA here is from genome assembly GCA_007128345.1 of Spirochaetia bacterium. Taxonomy (GTDB): domain Bacteria; phylum Spirochaetota; class Spirochaetia; order PWKH01; family PWKH01; genus SKXS01. Next base: position 9,539 of record SKXS01000281.1, on the reverse strand, counting down.
GTTTTTCGTAACCCGTATCAGCCAGTACTTCGCATCATCATCTGATGGAAATGAAAGTTCGCGGTTATAAAACCGAATAAATGCCTCCTGGCAGATATCTTCAGAAGCATCTACATTATAGGTAACATGATAGGCAACCCGCATTAATATAGGGAATACCTCTCTGTAGATCCTCCTGAATGATTCATACCCGCTGCTTTTTACTTCCATAACTTTAACAACGATGCCTGCCCCAAGGTTACATCAATTTTCTCCAGCTTGTTCCGGAGGGGGTATCCTTGATTTCTATGCCGTTGGCCAGCAGTATAGCACGTATTTCATCCGCCCGTGAATAGTCTTTTGCTTTCCTCGCCTCTTCCCGCTCCCTGATAAGCTCCATCATCTCAAAGGGAATTTCCTCTGCCTTCTCGGGATTCAGCTGCTCCAGATAAAAGCCGAACACCTGATCCATTTCACAGGCTGCGGCAAGCCGGCATGCAGGGTCGATGGATGCGTCCTTGACCAAACCCCAGAGCGCAGAAAGACACCGGGGCATATTGAGATCCTGCGACGCGTGCTCTCTGAACTCATCCAGCCATCGTCCGGCACCTTCGGTGCTTCCCTGCGAATCCCCTGCCTGCTTCCTGAGTTCAAGAATACGGGAGAACAGCGCCCGTCTGCTGTTGCGTGCATGCTCCAATGCTTCAAAGGTGAAACGCAGCTGGCTTCGGTAGTGTGCTCCCAGGCAGAAGTAGCGGTAATCCATGGGGTCAAACCCCCGCGATACGAGGTAGTCGAGGGTAAGGAATTCTCCCTTGGACTTTGACATCTTACCGGTCTCATCGAGGAGGAACTCGCTGTGGCACCACCAGCGCACCCACTGCTTTCCTGTGGCAGCTTCGGACTGGGCAATTTCATTGGTGTGGTGCACCGCTATGTGGTCAATGCCGCCGCAGTGGATATCAAACTGCTCCCCCAGGTATTTCATGCTCATGGCGCTGCACTCAATGTGCCAGCCCGGGTATCCCCTGCCCCACGGAGAGTCCCAGAGCATGACCTGGTTCTCAAACTTGGACTTGGTAAACCACAGGACAAAATCCTTAGGGTTGCGCTTATGCTCGTCAACCTCGATCCGAGCTCCGGCATGCAGGTCATCAAGCTTAAGCTGCGCCAGCTGACCGTAGGTTGGAAAGGTATCTATGGCAAAGTAGACGTTGCCGCCGGCGGTATAGGTATGGCCCTTCTCCTCAAGACGTGCAATCAGCGCTATCATGTCGTCAATGTGCTCGGTAGCCCGGCAGGTCACATGGGGCCTGAGTATGTGCAGCCGGTCGGTGTCATGGAAGAATGAATCGGTGTAGAATTCGGCTATCTCCCACACACTTTTCCCCATTTCCCTGGAGGACTTGATCATCTTGTCCTCTCCGTCATCCTGGTCATCAGTCAGGTGTCCCACATCCGTCACGTTCATGACGTGGGACACCCCGTATCCGGCATAGGCAATGGTTCGCCTGAGGGTATCTTCGAAAATGTATGACCGGAGATTTCCTATATGGGCATAGTTGTACACTGTAGGTCCGCAGGCATAGAGACCTACCCGATCATCTTCCAGGGGAACAAATTCATCTACGGACCTGGTCATAGTGTTGTACAGGTACAGTTTCATACGGCTCCTTGCACACCCTTTGCACTGCTGAAAAAATAGACTATAGTGGGTGCCGTGAATACCAATGTAAGAGAAAGCATGCAAAAAATCAACATCGCCGGAAAAATTGAGCAGCAGGTATCTCTCTCGAAATATACGACTCTGCGTGTCGGAGGTCCGGCGGCCTACTACGCGGAACCTGTGAGCACCTTAGATCTCGTCACGCTGGTGAACTCGCTGGTCCGCAGTGGATGCCCATACTATCCCCTGGGCAGCGGATCAAATCTCCTGGTCTCTGACAGCGGTTATGAGGGCTGCATCATCAGCCTCAGGCGGATGAATCGCGTTGCGGTCCGCGGCCTATTCCTCACCGCGGGAGCCGGGGCACTCATGGACAAGCTGATCACCGTTACTGCTGAGAAGCGGATATCTGGACTTGAATCCTTTACAGGCATTCCCGGCACCCTCGGGGGCTGCATAGCCACCAATGCCGGGGCCTACGGAAAGGATGTCGGTTCGCTGGTGGAATGGGTGGACTTCCTCAGCGTATCTGGAGAGATGCACCGCCTCTTCCGGGATGATAAAGGATTCAATTATCGGATTTCTCCATTCATGGGGAGCGGGGCAGTCATTACTGAAGCAGCCCTCAGGCTTTCCAGCGGTAATTCCGCGGGAATACAGCGAAGCCTGAGCAAGTTCCAGAACGACCGCAAAGGTAAGGGATATTACGAGTATCCCACTGCCGGATCGATTTTCAAGAACCCTGCGGGAATTGAAATTACCGCCGGAGAGCTCATAGACACCCTGGGTCTCAAGGGCTATGCCGTCGGAGACGCACAGATATCTTCAGTACACGGCAACATCATCGTCAATAAAGGAAAAGCCTCCGCCCAGGACATAGCACGGCTCATCGATCACGTAAAGGCTGTCGTCTTCAGGGAGATCGGTATTTCCCTGGAAGAGGAGATTGTCCGTCTCGGATCCTTCTGAACCTGGACGTCAGGAAAGCTGATTTACTATCTCTATGGGGCTGCCGCCATCGCCTGCCCCTGGTGTCCCTGCTACAATGTTGCTGACATAAGCAGAACCACGCTCCCGTCACCCACGTATTCTATGGTGAAGCTTCCCCACGGAACGTTTCGCGTATAGCTGCAGGTGAGTCTTGCGCCTCCACCCGCAGCGGTCTTTCCTAATGCAGTACGTATGCGATGGCCGCTCCAGGTCTTCACGCCGTACACCTGATACCTCCAGGGGTCATCTGGATTATAGAGTCGGAAGCTGCCGGAGGCACCCCACCTGAGGTCTCCCTCACTGCCGCTGAGTGACCAGGTTGCAGTGAGTTTTGTTCCCGCGTGATCCTTCTCCCATGATCCGCCTGCTCTGATGGTCCAGGCACCGGGAGTCCAGTTCAGGCTGCCCTTACCCATGATGCTGCCCGGGAATGTAGGATCTGCAGGCCAGGGATCAGGGACTTCTAGCGCGTACCGGTATGATGCCGATATACGTATCGGCAAATGAGGGAAAACTGTACTCTCTCCATAGATGACAAAGAGCTCCCTGCAGACCGAACCGTCGACTGCAAGTATCGGAGCATCCGTAGGGGAGACAAACATGCCGAACGACCCCGAGGTCAGGGGAAATTCCCATGCGCAGGAAGCATTGAGCCACCAGTAGGCAGGGCGTGCTTCATGGGATGTCCAGCCGGCAGACACCGCAGCGGAGGTGGACTCCCCGCCCAGCGCACCCCATCCCATGAGATGGACGCCGATACCGGGAACCCTGCTTACCTGATATGTCCTTTCACTCTTTACATCACCGTCACGCACCCGTGAAATCCATGCAGAGATCCCTGTTGTGCTGTCTGTACCATGAACAGTGAGGAGAGCACCCGCAGCATTGCGGTGCGGGTCAAGGATCATCAGCATGCGCTCTCCAAGAGGCAGGACCATCCCAAGTTCTCCTTCCGCCAGGTCGGCAGTGCGTACGCTCCAGACCTGAGTACGGAGGGCATCGCCAGGCATCATGGGCTGTGACGGACTTACCAGGCGTTCCAGTGGTCCCTTCGGGTAGTGGATCCGGCCGATCTGAGGAGTGCCCATAAGGCGGAATTCCCATGAGGTGCTCCCACCTGTGCTCCAGACTGTCAGATCACCGGTGAGTCCGCTGGCACTGCGGTATGAGAAGGTGCACCCGCTTTTCGTCTTCAAGAACCTGACGTGCAGATCATCGCCTGCCGCATGAACCGTATGCAGCACCAGCATGCACAGTATGAGCAGCTTCATACCTTAAGAACGGAGAAAAGTAAGCGTATCGCTTCAAAGAGACCAAAGAATTGTTGAATTTTTTACGGTTCCATGTAAGAATCGGCGTACGTTTCTGCGAATTAAATAAAGCTGCATAACGGGAGGTTGCACATGGTTATACTAACGCTGAACTGCGGCAGTTCTTCTGCCAAGTATCAGGTCTACGACTGGGACCGGAAAGAGGTCCTTGCGGTGGGGATTATTGAGCGCATCGGTCAGCAGGTGTCCACAATTGAGCATAAGGCTCTGGGAAAAGACCTGCTGGAGGATGAGTTCAGCTGTTCCAGCCATACTGAGGCCATTGAGATGGTCTCCAAGATGATCCTGGACAAGGAATACGGGGTGCTCAGCGATATATCAAAGATAATGGCGGTGGGACACCGGGTGGTCCACGGCGGAGAGCATTTCGTCAAGTCCGTAATCATAGATGACCATGTGCTGGGTATTTTTGAATCCTTCATCCACCTGGCGCCCCTGCACATGCCGCCGAACATCCTGGGCATCAAGGCGGCCCGGAAGGTGCTCCCCGACGTGCCGCACTGCGCTGTCATGGATACTGCATGGCACCAGACAATGCCCAGTTCAAGCTATATGTATGCAATACCCTACGAATGGTATACCAAATACAATATCAGGCGCTACGGGTTCCACGGCACGAGCTACCTCTACACAGCCAAGCGTGCTGCTGTGCTCCTGGGCAAGGATCCCATGGAAACCAACCTGGTTATTGCCCACATCGGCAACGGTGCATCCATCTGCGCGGTAAAGAACGGCGTCTCCATGGACACTTCCATGGGTCTTACCCCGCTTGAAGGACTGATCATGGGAACCCGGTCAGGAGACATCGATCCGGCAATCATCAACTACCTCATCCAGGAAACCGGCATGAGCTCCCAGGAGATAGACTCGGTACTCAACAAGAAAAGCGGCCTCATAGGCATCACTGGTCAGCTCAGCGACCGCAGAGACATACGTGACACCGCCGCCGCGGGAGATGAGAAATGCAGGCTCGCCATTGCAATGGAATGCCATCGCCTGAAGAAGTACATAGGAGGCTACATTGCAGCGCTGGGGCCGATTGACGCCGTTGTCATGACGGCAGGTGTAGGTGAAATGGCGCCCCACATTAGGCTCGGCACCCTGACCGGGCTGGAACATCTTGGCATACATATTGACCCGGTGAAGAATACCCAGTCCATGTGCCGCAATGGTGAACTTGAGATTTCTGCAGATGATTCACCAATTAAGATCCTGGTTATTCCTACGGATGAGGAACTTGTAATGACGGAGGACACCTATGCGCTGATCAACGGCACCTATGACATCCACACCAACTTCACCTATACGTTTCAAGATCCCGGATACATTAATAAGGCGCGCAGGGAGAAGCTCGCGGCAGAGATTAAGGAGAAGCCCTACCTCAAGGATATCCTGATCTATCCCCCCGGTATGAAACCTGTGTAACATTCAAGGAGGCCTGCAAGGGCCTCTTTTTTGATCTGGTAAACAGCGCCTTGCTCTTTACTTCATGGGCCCGTTCAGGGCCGGCCAAAGCCTGAAGCACGGCGATAGCGAATTCGGCAGCCGCCCCAGGGCCGTATGCGGTAATGAGGTTTCCGTCACGCACCAAAGGCAGGGTCGAAAAGCTGGTGCCGGGAGCAAATGTCTCCGCCCCGGGGTAACAGGTAGCCTGCCGGCCTTCCAGAATGCCCAGGGGTGCAAGCACCACTGCAGGGGCCGCACAGATGGCGGCAACAACCTTTCCCGCCCGAAAAACCTGCATGATCAGCTGAGCCGCACCGTCGGATTCAGCCAGGTTGGTCGAACCGGGCATTCCCCCGGGCAGCACAATGCAGTCAAGATCTTCAGCATGCACCTCCTCCAGCAGAATGTCTGTGGTGACCGTAATCCCGTGAGCACCGGTGACCACCTGCTGGGTAACCCCTACGAGCTTTACTTCCACTCCCCCTCTTCTGAGGAGGTCTATTGGGGTTATCGCCTCAATTTCCTCAAACCCTTCAGCCAGCAGTACTGCTGCGTGTTTCATGTCATTCCTCCTCTTCACGTACAAGATCAGCATGCGCTTTGCGTATTATACGCTCCGTCTCCTCCCATCCGATGCATCCGTCGGTAACCGATACACCGAACTTCAGAGGAGAGGCATGGCGTATGTCCTGCCTGCCCTCCTCCAGATAGCTCTCTACCATATACCCTGATATCCAGCGGTTTCCCCATCGAATCTGGTCCACCACCGATCTGAGTACCCGGTGCTGGCGGCTCCACCGCTTGCTGGAGTTACCGTGCGAGCAGTCTATCATAACTGACGGGGTAAGTTCTGCCTGTTCCATGAGTTCCACCGCTGACTCAACATCCTCTTCATAGTAGTTCGGTCCCGAAGCCCCTCCCCTCATGATGAGATGGCACATTTCGTTGCCCGTCGTCCTGAATATTGCGGAAGTCCCATCATTGTCGATACCAATAAAGCTTGCGGGACTGCCTGCAGACTTGATGGCATTTACCGCATGCTTCAGGTCGCCGCTCGTACTGTTCTTGAACCCCACGGGAACAGAGAGACCGCTGGCCAGGTTTCGGTGCACCTGGCTCTCTGTAGTCCGTGCTCCTATAGCGGACCAGCTCACCAGGTCATCTATGTACTGGGGAATGATCGGGTCCAGCATCTCCGTGCCTACAGGAACCCCTTCGCGGGTAATGGTAAGGAGAATTTTCCGTGCCAGCCGGATTCCATACTCAATATCATAGGAACCGTCCAAGTGGGGATCCAGGATAAGTCCGCGCCATCCGAGCACCGTCCTGGGCTTCTCGAAGTACGCCCGCATCACCAGGAGCATCCGGTCCGACACTACATCTGATAGCATTTTCAGCTTTCGGGCATATGCGTATGCTCCCTCCTCATCATGGATGGAGCATGGGCCTACTATCCCGAGAATACGCGAATCCCGGCGTTTGATGATGGCTTCAATCTGCTCACGCCAGCTGAGTATCTGATGCCGGGTAGCTTCGTCAGCCTTCAGCTCGTTGCTGATTTGCCCGGGAGGGGGCAGATGAGAGACATGCTGTATGCGAAGGTTTTGAATCTGCTTCATGTAACGTACCGTCCTGTACTGGTCAATTCACTGCTCGTTGTCATTCTCCTGCCCCTTGTTATGCTCCTCCTGCTCCTTGTAGAGATACCGCTTGATCTTCTTAGTCGGCGTACGGATAAACGGTTCAAGGCGAAGGCCGATTTTCTGGATCCTTGAGTATACATTCAGCTCCTTGTTTGCCCGCTTGACAAGGGAATCCAGATACTCTTTCGCATGTGCTGCCGCCTCTTCAGTGCTGACCTTCATGTGTCCTGCCAGCGCCTCCAGGTCAAGCTTCACCTGGGCTGCCAGTCCTTCGGCTGAGGGAAGCACCAGGGACTCCTCTACAAAGTCATAATTGTTGATCACCGATTCGATATGTTCAGGGTAGATGTTCTCGCCGTTGGCCCCCAGTATGACGTTCTTCTCCCTCCCCTTGATAAAAAGAAAACCGTCATCGTCGAGGAGGCCGAGATCGCCGGTCCTGAACCATCCGTCTTCGGTAAATGACTCAGCGGTGCGCTGCTCATCCTTGAAGTACCCGAGCATGACATTAGGCCCCTTCACCTGTATCTCTCCCTCGCCGGTATCCGGGCGGGCATCTGCTATGCGCAGCTCAACAGTGTCCAGAACCTTGCCGGTTGATGCAAGCCGTGTCCAGGAGGGAGCACATCCGGCAATCAGCGGAGAGGTCTCGGTGAGCCCGTACCCGATGGCGTAGGGAAAACCCGCCTCTATGAGAAACTGCTCCACCACCGGGTCGAGGGGAGCACCGCCGATACCGAAGAACTTCAGGTTGCCGCCGAACCGCTCCTTGATCACCTTTCCTGACTTGCGGTGTATCGCCCGCCGCATCGTGGGAATCCGGTAGAGGATGCGCAGCACCGGGCTCTTCTGCACTTTCGGAAGCACCGATGCACGGAAGACCTTCTCGATGAGCAGCGGAACCGACAGCATGATCTGGGGCTTCACGCGTTCCAGGGCAGGGAGCAGCACGCTAGCAACCGGAGGCTTGCCCAGGTAGTGAATATCAAGTCCGCCGATAAGCGGGAGGATAAGCCCGATGGTGAACTCGTAGGAGTGTGAAAGCGGCAGGATGGATACGATCCTCTCGCCAGGTATGAGCTCGATGAATGACCGTGAAGAGATATCTGCATTGGAGACGATGTTGCCGTGGCTGAGCATCACCCCCTTCGACATGCCAGTCGTGCCTGATGTGTAGATGATGCTTGCAAGATCATCCCGGCCGATTGCGGGCAGAAGGGCAAACTCATCTTCCAGATTAATGGAATCAGGGTCATCAAGCTCCATCTCTGCGGAGCCTGAAGTGATCTCCTCCAGTACAAAGGCGAGGCGGTCAGGATTCGATGCAAACGGTGATATCTTCTGGACGTACTTCCTGGACACGAATATTGCACGGGCTTCGGAATGCTCGAGAATGTTATGCACCTCATGCTCAAGGAAATCATTGAGTATGGGTACCGCAACCGCGCCGCTGGTGACTATAGAAAAGTAGGCCATACCCCATTGGGGCGAGTTTTCGCCGAGTATGGCTACCTTGTCCCCAGGCTGTATTCCGGCCTTCAGGAGGAATCTTCTCAGGGAGAGAATTATCCTCCCCCACTGCGCATAGGTGAATCCCTGGTCGGCGATGAAGCCGCATGCGCGCTGGTCCTTGTATGCCTGCACAGCTTTCGTGAACACTTCCGGCAGGGTAAATTCTTTTACTGGTATCATAGTATCCTACTCCTCGCAGAGAAGCATTCCCGTATACTGCTTTCCCCGCTCACATACAGTATACCTGCAAAGGGGGCAGTTCGTCGAGAGTATGTGCTCTTCCAGCACCTGAGGATCATTGTTTTCCTGAGACAGGTGGCAGAAGTACACATGGGAGAGTCTCCCCTGGCCTGCTGCACGGTTAAACAGCGTTGAAGCTGCATCATTGGACAGGTGTCCCCGGTCTCCCGCAATCCTCCGTTTGAGGTACAGCGGGTATCTTCCGTTCTCAAGCATATCAGGGCAGTAGTTGGCCTCAAGAAACAGGAGGTTGCTCTCTTCAGCACTGCGCTCCATGATTTCATCCGTGCGTCCCGTGTCTGTGATGATGGTGATGCGAAGCCCCCCTGCTTCAATAGTATAGCACAATGAAGCCGTTGCATCATGGTATGCGCTCATGGCGTGAACCATGAATGAGCCGATGCGCACCTGCATCCCGGCAGCTACTCCCGTGATGCGCGCATGGGGATAGCGTTCTGCAAACCTGGGAGCCATCATCTCGGGAAGATATACGGGAATCTTCAGCTTCCGTGATGCTGAAAAGACTCCCCGTATGTGATCAATATGGTCGTGGGTGACAAAAAGTGCGATGATCGCCGCAGGGTTGATACCGGCAATCTCAAGTCTGGCAAAGAGTTCGCGTCTGGAGAAGCCGTTATCCACCAGCAGCGCCTGATCTCCCATGCTGAACACATAGGCATTTGCCTGCGAGCCGCTTCCTAAAACTGAATAGTGCAGTGTTCTCATGGGTGT
>SKXS01000004.1 GCA_007128345.1 Spirochaetia bacterium | reverse complement strand
TGAAAAGAGGCCTGCGCGAATAGCAGACCTCCCCTTTACTAGTGATATGTGGTGTCTACCAGAATTTCGGCACGTCCAAAGCCAGCTCTCCGCTTCTCATCCGGGTAAGCATCGCATCCATATCAGCACGGACGTCCGCAGCTACCGCATCCACATAACGGGGACTGTCATCAATAAAGTCAACATATCCGTCTGCGGTACTGAGTATCAGGGCCGTCCCCCATTCAAGGGTGCCCTCTACAGCTGCGACAATGTTCTCGTAGGCTGCCTGATCCTGTCTAAGCACCGATGAGCCGACGACTGTTCCCGGCCCCAGGTGGTATCCGTAATCGTCAACATACAGCACATACTTTCCGAGTTCCATTGCTGCAGTAATTACCCCCTGGTTGGCTCCGCCTGCTGCGGTCATGATCACATCAGCTCCCGCATCTATCATGCTCCTGGTAATCTCAGCTGCACGGGTAGCATCATACCAGTTGCCGAGCACCCGGTAATCGACAACTATTTCCGGATCAACTGCTTTCGCACCCGCAACAAATCCCGGGAATATCATATCGTCCATAGCGGGATATTCCTGTCCGGCAAGCATGCCCAGCCGTCTGGCTGCAGGGTTCGCACCTGCCATAGTGCTCTGGGTGATGAGCCCTCCGAGATAGCCGACCTGGTAGGCCTGCTCAAACTGGTTGTAGAGCACGGTGAACATCTGGGGATGCTCGAAAATCGCATCGAGTATGAGAAACTTCTGGTTAGGGAATGCCTCAGCTACGGGGAGCGCAACGAACGGCATAGCACCATTTGAGGTTACGATCAGATCGTATTGCCCCGTAGCGGCAATTGCCATGATCCGCTCCTCCCATTCAGCCTGATTGAATCCTCCCTCGATAACCCGTACCGTAACATGGGCGTACTCAGCAGCAGCCTGTTCAGTGCCGGCAACCATAAGCTCATAGAGCGGGCTTCCTGCAACAACCCCAGGCACAAAGACCGCTATCCCGTATGTCTCACGTACCACTGCCCGTTCTGCAGTTCCCGCTGCCGTAAGTGCGGGTAACACCAGAAGCATAATGAGCACCAGCATCACAGCCCGCAACAATCTCTTTTCCATGGTCAACCTCCTCTTACATTGCACCAATAGTATATGTTTACTACAGGTAGTACTCCTGAGACAAGGTCCGTGTGGGACAGACACTCACGCAGAGGCCGCACCCTATGCATGTATCGTGATTGATGCTCACGATGTCTGATACCTGTGCACTGCCGTAGGCGCACACCTGCTCGCACTTGCCGCAGGCAATACAGAGATCCTCCTCCACCTCAGGCGGAATCGGGTCGGTCACCGCCTGTTTTCCCTTCTCTTTCCTGTCTGCTATCCGCTTCAGGGTCAATCCCCTCAGTTCATCTGGAGAATCCGCCCCCAATTCATCAAGCAGCTTATGCAGATCTTCTATGATCCGGGAGTATCTGTCGATACCGCCTATATGACCTGCGGTACATACCCCTGCAAGCGTAGCCCCTGCCATAATGTAGCGGACTACATCCTCAGCAGAACTGATTCCGCCGACTCCTATGATCGGCAGATCCACAGTCATGGCTATTTCCAGGACCATACGCAGCGTGATGGGCATGATAGCGGGACCGGTCAGTCCTCCCACCCCCCTGGGTCCTCCGAGCATGGGTTCTCCGGTACGTACATCTATGCTCAATGCGGGACCCACCGCATCGGAACATGATATCCCGTCCGCCCCGGCTTCCTTGACGCCCAAAGCCCACTGCCTGGTGATATGCGAAAAAGTTCCGGAAAGCTTTACCACCACGGGAACCTTCACCGACTCTTTGATCAGCTGAACAGAACGCTTCATCGGCTCCACGTCTGTGAGTTTCGGCTCGGGCATCTCCATCCCGGGAAACATGGCCATGAGGATTTCTCCCATATGGGGACAGTGGGTAGGCAGGATTATCATATCAGCGCCGGCCTGCTCCGATTTCACAGCCAGCTCAGCTGCCTGCTCAGGGAAAAACCCAGCAAGGTTAGCCAGCACCAGGGAGTCTCCTTCCTTGGCACGCTTCAGCCCTTCGGTGAACCAGTACTCAGCAGTCCGGTCAGATCCGAATACTGAATTGACCATACCGCCGGAAACTGAGGCAAAACACGGAAGCACATCCCGGGCAGGCTGGGCTACAATAGTCTTGGTGCAGATGCCCGCTACCCCGCTTTGGGAAACCTCCTTGATGACCTCCCCGCTTCTCCCGTGGACGCCTGCCGGTACGATAATCGGATTTTCAAACTCGATGCCGCAGAATTTAGTTTTCAGTGATGCCATGATACGCTCCCTATACTGATATGCCGTTGCGTTTCCAGAGGGCTCTGCCCTCTGCGATACAGTCTGCCTTGATCTCTTCCTCATCCCCGGTGGTGAGTCTCCTGTCTTCAACAACCTTCCTGCCGTCAACAAACACGGTATGCACGTCTCTTCCGGTGAACGTCATGGTGAAGTAGGACATAACCGTTGCCGGGGTGACCGGCGTCGGAGAATCCGGCTCCAGCAGGATGATATCCGCCTTCTTGCCCGGCTTGAGAGTGCCGATCTGGTGCTCCATGCCTAGAGCCTTTGCACCATGGGAGAGGACCATGTCCATAAGCTGAAACGGCGGAATCACCATGGGGTTTGCATGGTGGGCTTTGTGCACCAGGTAGCAGTAACGCATGTATTCAGCCGTATCCAGGGTGAAGAAGCAGTCATGACCCAGGGCTACATTCATGCCCTTCTCCAGCATTTCAGTCACCCGGGCAACACCATTGCCTCCCAGCGAGTTAGTCATGGGGGTATGGGCTATGTTGACCTTGTTGCGCTCGAGTATCTCCAAATCGCCATCGGTGAGGTCAATGCAATGCGCCGCCACGACGTCGCTTCCCAGCAGCCCGTTCTCCTCCAGAACTTCCGGAGCTGATTTCCCGTACTTCTCAACCAGAAAAGCCCGGGGAATTTCAGCTATGTGGATCTGGATGCCGCATCCATGGGTGTCGGCATATGTCCTGGCTTGTTTGAGCGTCTCAAATGAATTGGTGTAGGCTGTGTGCACCCCAAGCCTGGGAGTAATGCGGCCGTGATTCAAAGAAGAGAGCTGCTTGAACAGCCTCAGGTTTTCCTCAAATCCCCGCTGGGCCATCTCCGGGTCAAGCTTTTCCAGGATGGATACGCCGGGTACCCGCTCGCTCACCTCATAGCCCAGCTGCGCCCTGATGCCGATTTCATCAATAGCCCTTACGCTGTATTCAAGCGGTCCGGGCAGCGCATTGGGAGCCTCGACAAGGTCGCACACCGTAGTGGTACCGCTTTTAAGCATCTTCATGGCCGCATAGCGGGTGGAGGCATAGATGCCTTCACCGGTAGTGATATCTTCAAGCCATTCCCAGCCCATCTTCTGAAGCATATCCCAGAAGCTTCTCAGCTGTGAGAAATCCACCGGCTGGTTGTGACCCAGCACGTAGGGCATATGGGTGTGCGCGATGACAAATCCCGGCATGATGATTTTTCCGCCTGCATCAAGCACTTCGGCATTGGGATACTCAGATTCCAACTGACCAGAAGGGCCTACCCTGACAATGGTGTTCCCGTCTATCACGACAGCTCCATTGTCTATGATCTCACCGCCCAGCGTATCAGGCTCGAAGGTGAGCACAAGACCGTTCCTGATAATAAGAGCCATGGTTATACCTCCTCTTGCAGCACTGCTGCAATGTCTTCCCGTGTTATGGGAATATGAGTAAACCGATGTCCCACCGCCTGTGAAACCGCGTTGGCAAACGCTGCCGCCGCTGCAGCCACGGGGGGCTCACCGATCCCCTTTGCACCGTAGGGGCCGTGCGGGGTCGGGTCTTCTACGAAAATTGTCTCCGTCGGAATTCTGTCTCGTATGGACGGGAACGCATAATCGGCAAAGGTCGGATTCTGGATGATGCCGTCTTTATACTCAACCTTCTCCATGTGACCCAAGGCAAATCCGATGAGGGAAGCTCCCTCGACCTGTCCGGAGGCCGCCATGGGATTCACCACCTTGCCCACATCGTGGGAAGCAACGTGCTTAAGCACCTCGACCTCACCGGTATACCGGTCAACCTTGACGTGCATGAGGTGGGTTCCGAAATTGTACGCGATATAGACCCGACCCTGATGGGTATCATGATCAAAATCAGCAGGTTCAGCCTGGGAAAAAGCAAGGTGCATGAGGGGAAATCCTGTCCAGTAGGCAGCAGTTGCCACATCACGCAGGGGAATCCGGGCTGTATCATCCACTGTAAGGACGGCAAAGCCCTCCTTGAGGACAATCATCGATTCATCAGTCTTGAACATGAGTGAAGCCATCTTCACCAGGGACTGCCTGACTGTTTCCGCAGCCTGTTTCACCGCCATGCCGCCCACTGTTGTGGAACGTGATGCTACCGTAGGACCGGAGTCGTGCACTGCATCGGTATCAACCTGGCGGACAGTCACCCAATCCACGGGTATTCCCAGGACTTCTGCGGCAATCTGGGAGAAGACCGTACGTGACCCCTGGCCCATTTCAGCAAGTCCGCACCCCACGAGCACGCTTGCATCCTGGCTCATCTGTACTGATGCGCCGACGACATCAACACCTTCTGCTCCGTTCGAAATACCCTGTATAACCGATGCGATACCCGTACCGTAGAGGTAGCGTCCGTCATTTTCCTTCGTTCCGGTTTCTCTCAGAGACGGCTCAACCGCGTCAAGGGTCTGGAGGTATCCAACAGACTGGTCGTACACCTGAGAGGTTGCCGTTTTATCACCGGCCTTCAGGCCGTTCTTCCTGCGGAGTTCCAGCGGGTCAATGCCCAGATGCTTTGCCAGTTCGTCAATTTCAGATTCTGAAGCAAAGGTGACCTGGGGCACCCCGAAACCCCTGAAGGCTCCCGCATATGTCTTATTTGTATATACAGAAGTAGACTCTACCTCTATGTGGTCTATGGCATAAGGACCCGATGCGTGAATCATAGCCTTCATGGTGACAAACGGGCTTTCCGAGGCGTAAGCCCCGCCGTCGAGCAGCACCTTTACCTGTCTTGCAGTGATGGTGCCGTCTTTTCGTGCTCCCGTCTTGTACGCGATTTCTGCCGCATGCCGCACATTAGTGCCGGCAATTGACTCCTCACGCTCATGGGCTATAGTTACCGGCCTGCCGAGCTTGAGGGCGGCAGTGCCGGCCAGAATACCGATCTCTACAGCCGCATCGTCCTTTCCGCCGAACGAGCCTCCCGTATAGGCCTGCACTACCTTCACTTTGCTTGCAGGAACGTTCAAGTTTGCCGCAACATGCCCCCTGATGTGGAAGGGCGACTGGCACGATACGTAGAGGGTGATCCGGTTGTCGCCGGAAGGGACGGCACATGCAATTTCCGGTTCTATATAGCAGTGATCCTGAAAGGTAGTGGTATAGCTCCCTTCAATGACCACGTCTGCCTCTGCAAACCCCTGCTCAACGTTTCCCTTGGTCAGCGTCCTGGAGAATGTCACATTACCCTGGGGATGGATCTTCCTCGCATCTTCAGCAAGCGCTTGCTCCATGGTGAGAATGGGCTCAATGGGAGTAATGACTGCCTTGATATTTCTGCATGCCCGTTTGGCCCCTTCCCGGGTATCGGCAACTACCAGCGCGATGGACTCACCGGCATAGCGAATCTCCCTGTCGGGAAGCACCGGCTGATCAAAGGGCGGAAGCACTCCAATGAGGTTCGGGCCCAGAAGATCCTTTGCCGTCAGCACCATGTGCACTCCTGGTTCCTTGAGCGCTTCTGATGCATCTATGGATTCTATAATTCCTGCGGGAACTCCTGCACGTAACTCATATCCATAGAGCATGCCGGGAAACTTCATGTCCGCGGTGAACTTTGCCTTGCCGGTTACCAGTTCAATCCCGTCCACTTTCCGTACGGATTTACCTATAATCGTATGTTCAGCCACGCTTCACCCCCAGTCCTGTTCCCGATTGATGTCCGTCTTCCCGTGAATCCCGAAGCTTTTCAGCGGAACTCACTACAGCCTTCATAATTTTTCCGTACCCGGTGCATCTGCAGAAATTCCCGCTCAGGGCTGTCTCTATCTCTTTTATCGAAGGATCAGGATGGCGGTCTAAGAGCGCCTTGGTCGAAAGGACCATTCCCGGGGTACAGAAGCCGCACTGGACCGCCCCTTCTTCAAGAAAACTTTCCTGAATGGGGTGAAGCCCAGCAGAATCCCCGCTGAGTCCCTCGATGGTCTCCACAACCGCACCCTGGAGCTTGCCTGCATACAGCAGACACGAATTCACTGTTTTGCCGTTCAGGATGATGGTGCAGGCCCCGCACTCGCCTTCCCCACAGCCTTCTTTGGTCCCGGTAAGATCAAGCACATCACGCAGGACATCAAGGACCCGCATGTCACCGTCAACATCCACTGTTACCGGTTTCCCATTGCATGTAAAATGTATTACCATAGTTGCACTCCTAGCAGCATGCAAGCCCGGCTGCCTGCTTCAGCACGTCATGGAAGATGGACTCAGCAAGCCGGTACCGGTAGGCTTCTGAGGCCCGGATATCACTGATGGGACGAATGTCCTGCTTCACGTACGCCAGACTCTCATGGATCGTACCGGCATCCAGTTCCTTTCCAGTAAGGAACGCCTCAGTCTGCCTGGCCCGCAGAGGAACCGGGGCTACTGATCCGAAAGCTGCCTGCACCTTCGCAACCACCCCATCCTCCAAAAGCAGCCAGACAGCAGCGTTTACTTGAGATATTACCTGGCCTTTCCGTTTTCCCAGCATCTTGAATGCAGATGTTCCCTTCAGGAATTCCCTACCGATTATGATGTCAGTCAGCAGTTCATCGTCAGCCAGGACTGTCTTCTTGGGTCCGAGAAAGAATGTCTCTGCATCTACCGCCCGAGATCCCCTGGGGGATACAAGCACGAAGGAAGCCGAGAGGGCAACCATCGGGGAGAGGGTATCGCCGCAGGGAGAAGCATTGCAGATATTTCCTCCCACAGTTGCTGCATTGCGTATCTGGGGAGAACCTATTGCTGAGGCACCCTGAGAAAGGCAGTGCGGGATCTCAGCAGAGGCAGCCAGCTCGGCAATGGTGGTACAGGGACCGATATGCAGTCCCTCCTCTCCCAGTTCCATACCGCTGAACTGACTGATTCGACATATATCGACGAAGCACTCAGGCTTGAGTCCCGACGCTCGGTTCACTACGGCAAGATCAGTTCCTCCGGAGAGGATTGTGCATCCGCCTCTGCCCAGGCGGCTCACCGCCGCTTCCAATGTATCCGGTTGTACGTATTCCATCTACGTTTCTATCCTCCTGACATCAATGATGAAAGCACCAGCTCTTCCTTCCGGGGATCAAAGAATTCATGCAGGTCAAATACCCGCCTGAGCCCTCCGTTCTCTCCTCGGATGAATACCAGCAAATTCTTTACCAGCCTCCGCTGACTTCCGTCAGCGGTATTCGTAAATATCAGATGGTGCTCCTGTCCCAGAGAGCGTTCCACCGCCTGCAGTCCCTCAAGAACTGGCACCGCATTCCGGCTGTCTTCGAGCCAGACCTCAATGAGACCGGTACCGGCACGCTCCTTGACCTCCGCAATACAGCGGCAGGTGATCTTCATGGTTCTCCATGCTCCTATGCTCACTGCAGGATGTCGAGCTTTTCCAACGTCTCCTTGGTGGGAATGCCGTCGACATCCCATCCGCGAATGGTGTAGTACTCATCCAGCATCGTATTGAACTTGGCGAGGTCCATAACCGCGCCTTCGGAATTTTCTCCCTTGATAGGCACAAAGCATCGCCCCGGAAGAGCATCATCCTTCCTGCTGAAACCCGCCCTCACGTTGAACAGCCGCTCCATGTTCCAGATGCGCTCACCGGTTCGCTTAAACTCTTCTAAGGTGAGGTCTGCTCCGATGGCGGCTTTCAGGTACTTCGGGTATATCTCAGGATCAGCTATGAACTCATGGAACCTGCAGGAGACCAGGGAAAATATCGCATTTACCATATCCTGGATGGACTTGACCATTGCCGCCTTGCCGTCGTAGCTGTCCATGTCGACATGGCCGATAATTTCAGCTCCGATAGGCGCCCGTTTGTGGCACGCGCCGCGGTTTGACGTGGCAAATGCCAGGCCTGTTCCTTTCATCCGTCTGGGCATCCATGCGGCAAACCCAGAATTTTTGATCTGCATAGCTACATCAGCATGCTCCTTGCTGAGCTCTCTGGCAGCATTTCCCGGACCCTTGGCCAACGAATCGCCTATGCCTTCACGCTCCCCTATCATCTCCAGAAGTTTGAGGATGGCATCTCCGTTCCCAAATTCCATGGTAAGCCCATCGACTTTCAAGACCCCCAATTCTCCCATCTCAAGAGCCCAGGCAATGGTCACCCCCGTTGTGAGGGTATCCATGCCGTATTCCTCACACAGCTGGTTGGCTTCGGCAAGCACCACCGGATCCGCATTCACCAGGTCAGAACCCAGGGAGAACATAGTCTCATATTCAGGTCCTCTGAGCCAGGAATCGGTGTTGTCCCGTTTCTTAAACTTCCGAAGCATGCCGCAGTGGACTGGACACCCGTAGCAGGCTATGGGGCGGGTGTAGAATTTCTTCATGTACGTGTAGCCGTCAATCTCTTCGCCCCGGTCAAATGATCCGTAAATATGGTTCATTGTAGCCAGTGAGCCCCGGGAATTGATCAGGCCGACTCCGGTTCCGGTCCCAGCTCGTGAGAACATGCCCACCAGGTTGTACTGCTCCGCTAAGGCAGCCTTTATCTTTTCCATATCCTCTGCAACCAGCGAATTCAGCAATGCTTGGTCAACTGCCTGCACTGGTACATTCCCCCGAAAAGCAATGCCCTTGATCTTCTTTGATCCGAAGACTGCGCCGGCTCCGCCTCTCCCGTAGGTACGCGTCTCCGAGAAGACTGAAGCCATGGCAACCAGGTTCTCCCCGGCTTT
>SKXS01000120.1 GCA_007128345.1 Spirochaetia bacterium | reverse complement strand
TGAATGCGAGGAGACAGGTCTACGAGTATGCAGGAATCCCCCTGTCACAGGAGGATCAGCTTGAGCTGCAGCGCATCAGGAGCACACCCTACCTTGTGGACTACTATCAGTACGCGGCAGAGTATTACTATGAAATGATCACCCTATTTCCCGCCCAGCAGTCGTTCCGTAACGAGTACTACCGGTATGAAAACGGATTCCATGTCCCTGACGGCTACGTGTTCCCCATCGGGGACAACCGGGACAATTCCATTGACGGAAGGTACTTCGGGCCGGTTCCCATCAAAACGGTGCTGGGAAAGGCCCGGGTCATATTCTGGCCGCTGTCACGCATTGGAGTCATCCGCTGAAGATGCTCAGGCTCTACCGTTTAGCCGAAGATATACCTGCCTGCTCCCTCTACGTGCATATACCGTTTTGTGCCAAGCGGTGCGATTACTGCGGATTCTGCTCGGAAGTGATGCGACCTAAAACGGCTGACATATATGCCGGTACCCTTTCACGGGAACTTAATGCGCTGCAGAGTTCCTATCACGGCCGCATCACTACGCTCTTTGTAGGCGGAGGTAATCCGCTCTCCTTGGGACCTGACCGCCTTGCACGGCTCTGTGATTCCCTCTCGTGGGCGCTTGATGCTGCAGCAGAATCTACAATTGAATTCAACCCTGAATCACTGGATGAAAAAACTGCTGATCTGCTTCTCTCCAGGGGTTTCACCCGCTTCAGCGTCGGCGTCCAGTCCTTCAGTTCCCGGATGCGGGATGCCATCGGCCGGAAGGGTTCTCTTGAAGGCGTATACCGCTCTCTTGAGATACTTAAGGAATCTGCAGTTTCAGTATCCGTAAACGCTGATCTCATGACCTCCGTCCCCGGTTTCACTTTCTATGACACCAGGAGGGACATTGATGAGCTTCTCAAGCGCTGTCCGGTTCACCACATTTCGCTCTATGACCTTATGATAGAGGAGGGGACCCTTTTGAGCAAAAGAATGCCCGCGGAAAGTGATGAGGACATGCTCAGCCCTTCATGGGCATATTTGCAATCTGCCGGATACTGCCAGTATGAACTGTCCAACTTCTCCCTGCCTGGACATCAGTGCGCCCACAACAAAGCGTACTGGTCCCAGAAGCCCTACCTGGGTATCGGCGTATCTGCTGTTTCGACTCTGCCGGTCCGCGGAGGAGCAATCCGGTATGCGGTGCTTCCCGACACTGACGGTTTCTCCCGGTCGGGTATGGCACTGGGGGAGTTTGAAGAGCTGGATATGAGAACCTGGTTCAAGGAGCACCTCATGCTCGCTTTGAGGACCGCAGAAGGGATATCGCTGGAAAATGTGAGGAAAAAATTCGGCGATGATGCGGCCGCCTGGACTGCTGATGTGTGCAGTGCATGGACTGCCCGCGGCTGCATGGACTGCAGGGAAGATACACGCTTTCTCCTGCCCGAAGGGATGCTCATCATGAACACCATCACCACGGATTTCTTCCTCAAGTCCGATGCGCTTGCATTTGACCCGAGCCTTGACAGTGAATTTTAGACTGTGCTATTTTTGATTGTCTCCGTTACGGAGCTAAGGAGCGAACATGTCCGGCCATAGTAAATGGGCAACCATACGCCATAAAAAGGGCGCGCAGGATGCGAAGCGCGGGAAGATTTTCACTAAAATCATAAAGGAAATTACGGTTTCGGCTAAGCTGGGAGGAGGCGACATCGAAGCGAATCCCCGGCTGAGAACTGCGGTACTCAAGGCGAAAACCGAGAACATGCCCAAGGACAACATTGAACGGGCAATCAAGAAGGGGACGGGGGACCTCGAAGGGATTGACTATGTTGAACTTACCTACGAAGCATATGGTCCCGGAGGAGTAGCCATCCTCATCGACGCGCTGACGGACAACAAGAACCGTACCGCCGCGGACGTACGGAGCATCCTCACCAAGCACGGGGGGAGCCTCGGGGAGACAGGATGTGTTTCCTACCTCTTCCAGCGCAAGGGTATTATCACCTACGACAGCACCGCTTACGAAGAAGACGACCTGTTTGAGGCTGCCCTGGATACCGGAGCAGACGATGTCTCACTCGAGGGGGAGGTCTACGAGGTGATCACCGACCCGGAATCCTTCAATACCGTGCTTGAGGCGCTCCAGGAACGGGGATTCACGGAAACCTCTTCGGAGATAACCCGCATTCCCGATGCGACTATTTCGCTGGAAGTTGAAAAGACCGCAAAGGCCCTCAAGCTCATCGAAAAGCTTGATGACCTTGACGATGTGCAGTCCGTTTCGAGCAATCTTGATATTCCCGACGATTTTGATCCCGATGCGTACTGACGTCATGGTATACTGAACCCATGCACGTACTAGGGATTGATCCGGGAATTGCTTCCACTGGATGGGGGATGATAGACGGCAGTACGAACCGGCTTACCGCAGTTGCCTACGGGACCATACGGACACAGACCGATCTCCCGCTTGAACACCGCATCCTTCGCATCACTGAAGAGGTCTCCTCCCTCATAGCAGCATATACCCCTGATGCCATGAGCATAGAGGACATATTCTTTCTGCGTAACGTTTCCAGCGCCATTCCGGTTGCAAAGGTGATCGGATCGCTGCTGCACCTCACCAGTCTTCACGAAATCGCGTTTGCCTGCTATACTCCCCTGCAGATCAAACTTGCCCTCACCGGCATGGGGAAGGCCAGTAAGACACAGGTTGAGCATATGGTGGCGTTTATCCTGGGTTTGCAGCGGGGTAAGGCGCTCAACCATGCTTCGGATGCCCTGGCGGCCGCAGTATGCCACATGCACACCTGCAGAGGGTTGGGAGGGATACTCCAGCAATGATACACGCGCTGTACGGGAAGCTTACAGGAAAGCGGGACGGCAGCATGCTGCTGCTCTGCGGCAGCATTGAATGGTCCCTGCTCATCTCCCATACCACCCTCTCCCAGCTTCCGGCTGTGGGGAGCGACTGCCGCATCTATACCTATGTGCATCACAGAGAGGACCAGCTGCTGCTCATGGGGTTCTTTGATGAACAGGAACGAACGCTCTTCCTTGATCTTATCGGGGTATCGGGAATAGGACCGAAGCAGGCCTTGCGGATGCTCTCGGGCATCCCGGCATCCAGAATTATTGAGGCTATCAGAAAGGATGACGTAACGATGCTCGCATCCACTCCCGGGCTTGGAAAGAAAACCGCCCAGAAGATCATCCTGGCGCTCAAGGGGAAACTGGTGGATCTGGAGGACTCCCAGAGCGTTCAGCATGGTGGTGAACTTCTGGAAGCGCTGGTGCAGATGGGGTATGACCGCCAGCAGGCACGGGATGCCCTCAAGGAGGTGCTCAAGCGGCAGGAACTTGCCGGATTGCCTGATGAGCATCGCGAGGCAGGTATCATGCGTGAAGCCATACGGCTGCTCGCGCAGTAAGGGGTGTCCATGAACGATTCGGTACTTTCACGGGAGATCCAGCAGGACGATGCGCAAGATATTGTGCTGCGCCCGAAGCTGCTCAAGGATTTTCAGGGCCAGCAGGCTCTAAAGGAAAATCTCCGTATCTTCATCGATGCCGCACGGAAGCGGAATGAACCGCTGGACCACGTGTTTATATCAGGGCCACCGGGATTGGGAAAGACCACTATAGCAACAATCATTGCCCATGAGATGGGAAGCGAACTGAAGGCAACATCAGCTCCTGCTCTGGAGAAGCCGAAGGATTTGGCGGGCATCCTCACTACGCTCCAGGAGGGAAGCGTCCTCTTCATCGATGAGGTGCATCGTCTTCGGCCGGCTTTGGAGGAGATCCTCTACATCGCCATGGAGGATTACGAACTGGACTGGATCATCGGCCAGGGACCTACCGCCAGGACGGTCCGCATTCCCATACCTCCGTTTACCCTTATCGGGGCAACCACCAAGGCGGGAATGGTTGCCGCGCCGCTCTATACCCGGTTCGGGATTAACTTCCGCATAGGATTCTACTCTCCTGAAGAGCTCCAGTACGTGCTCTACCGCTCTTCACGCATTCTCTCTGCACACATAGAAGATGATGCAGTCATGGCGCTGTCGAAGTGCTCCCGGGGCACTCCCCGGGTTGCCAACCGCCTGCTCAGGCGCATGAGGGACTTTGCTGAAATCAAGAGAGACGGGGTGATTACCGAATCGGTCATCACGTACGGGCTTGACAAGCTGGGAATCGACATGTACGGGCTTGAGGAGCAGGACAGGAGCATCCTTTCAGCCATTATACACAGCTTTGACGGAGGACCGGTGGGAGCGGAGACACTCGCGATATCAGTGGGAGAGGCTATTGAGTCGCTAGAGGATTTTTATGAGCCGTTCATGATCCAGCAGGGATATCTGAAGCGAACCCCGCGGGGACGTATGGCCACCAGCAAAGCCTATGCGCTTTTCGGCAAGACTAAGCAGGAGTCCGATGAAGACCAGCAGCTTCTCTTTTGAGCTTCCCGAACACCTGATTGCACAATATCCCTCTGCCGAACGTGACAAGAGCAGGCTCTTTGTACTGGATCGGCAGTCAGATGTGTACCGGCACGCAGCTGTCCTCCAGCTGGCTGACTTCCTGGAGCCGGGCACGGTGGTTGTGCGCAATAATTCCCGTGTCAGGAAAGCGCGGATCTACGCCCGCAGGGAGGATACCAAAGGCGAAGTTGAATTCCTCTTCCTTCGGCAGGCTGATCCATGCACATGGCATGCGATTACCAGCAAGACAAAGCGCCAGCACCCGGGCAGCAGGTATCTCTTTCCCGGGAACATAACCGGGATGATCACCGGAGAGCATCATGATGACGGATGCACAGTAAAGACCGTCCAGCTTGACCAGGCTGTCGGGGAAGCGTATTTCACCTCCTACGGTCATATGCCCCTTCCCCCGTACATCAGGCGGGAGGACGGTGAACTGGATGAGGCACGCTACCAGACTGCCTATGCAAAAATACCCGGTTCAGCTGCGGCGCCCACAGCGGGTCTCCACTTCACCAATGAGGTTGAAGTCTCTCTCCTGGACAAATCCATTGAGATCGTGGAGGTGACCCTCCATGTGGGCCTCGGTACGTTCCTGCCCATTAGAAGCGATGATATCGAAGATCATCGGATACACAGCGAGACCTGCACCCTTGGAGAGGATGAAGCGGACAAGCTCAACCGGGCAAAGCATGCGGGAAGAAAGATCGCGGCAGTGGGGACCACATCCATGCGGACTTTGGAGACTATGTGGAACGGGAGGGAATTTCTTCCTGGAACGAAGGATACTTCGCTCTACATCACTCCGGGATACGATTTCGGTGCCGTGGACATCCTCTTTACGAACTTCCATACCCCGAAGTCTTCGCTGCTGGTGCTCGTCGCTGCGTTTGCCGGATATGAGCGGACCATGGCTGCATACAAAGAAGCAGTCCGCCTCTCCTACCGTTTCTACTCCTACGGCGATGCCATGCTGATTCTCTGACGGACCCGGTCCCAGACTTGGGCATGGATCTCCTCAGGAGTGCCGGTCCCGTCAATGATGACGATCTCCGTTTGTTTTGAGAAGTCATCGAAGGCCCGCATGTACCTTATGCGGAGCTGCTGCTGGAATTCCTGGTGCTCGAAAATCTCCTGAATGCCGTTTCGTTCCTCGAGCCTGCGGATGGAAATATCCACGGGTATGTCGAAGAAGAAGGTGATTGACGGAAGAGGGAAATCCTTATTAAGTTGGTATATAAGATCGTAGCCGCTGTGCGCTGACTGGTAGGCGAGGGAAGAGAAGAGATACCGGTCCTGCACTACGTATACACCACGGCGAAGCATATGGTATATTCCATGGTCAGGGTTCCAGAGATGATCATGACGGTCAGCGGCAAAGAGGTAGCTCAGGGTGGCATGATCCGCACGGTAGGTGCCGTTGAGGATTGAACGGATTACAGAGCCGACAGGAGAATCAGTCGGCTCCCAGGTGAGAAAGGCATGACAGTTCACACTACACAGTGCATCGTAGAGCATTTTGCTTTGCGTCGTGGTACCAGCTCCATCGATGCCTTCAAATACAAAGAATCTTTCCATGCTCACCGTAACCTCTTTCGCATACGAGCGTTTACTATACATAACGTATAACCTTATGATAACGGTAAAACAGGTATTTATACAATCAGTAACTGCTCTCTTTTTGACAGCCGCCATGGGGCTCTTTATATACCCTGTGCGCACCTTCGCGCGGGAGGAGCTCGCGCAGCGTATTGTGCCGATATATGAGTCGGCAGAGGAATTTGCCGGTAAGCACATCCTCTATGACTCCATGACCCCGTCGCTGTTTCATGGGCCGACCCTTACCAATGTACGATTTCATGACCCGGGAAAACCTGATAAACCCATAATCCAGATGGATACCCTCAAGCTGAGCTACAATTTCCTTGACTTCTTTGCTGATCCCTTCTCATTCACATTTCTTGAAATTACGATTGATCATATGCGCATTGACTACACCCATGAGCTCCACTGGCCGTGGCTGCTGCATATTGCCGACATCCTGCTTGCCGATGATCCGCTGTTCACCACAGACCGGGTGCCCCTGAAGATCGGGCGTATTACCGGGGAGGCACACATCGGGGATGTGACCATCGACACGAACATCAATGATGCCGATATGATACTCAATCCCTTTCTGCTGTCCGTTCGGAGCAGTTTTGCATCCAGCCTATTCCTTGTGCATTCGCTCCTTGATGACGGTTCAGTCCTGGAAGTATCAACAAATCAGCCAAGCTCTCTGTACCACTCCATTCGCCTTGAGGAAAGCTCATTAGGGAGCTCCTCGTTATCAGTGGATGCGCCCGGTATCGCATCCTTCAATGACTATCCGCTTTTCCTCACGATTGAGGAGGAGGAGCTCTACCTCTCCTTTTCTGCATTCAATACGTCGCTTAACCTCACCTATGACTTCCCGGATCAGCGCATGCAGATGCACGTGACAAGCGACCGGTTTAACCTTTCCGACGAGCTTGATGTGCTGCATGCGCATCCCGTAATTGAGCTCCTGCACCGCGTTAAAGACGCCCAGGTCAATCTCAGCGTCTCTTCCGTGATAGGTGAGGGGCTCTCTTTTGAGGATATCTCCTACCGGGCAGATATCCGCATACCGGAAGTGCTCATGGATGAGGCATCACTCACCGCACTGCGTCTCGAAGTCTACGGAGATGAAGACCTGCTGACTGCCCAGACAATCCAGGGACGGGTAAACGGCAATCCCTTCCGCTTCCGCGGTTCTGTGGAACTTGAAGATCTCTCTCCCTCAGGGCTTCTCGAGGTCCGTATCCCCGAACTCCTGGATGACGAGGTGCTTGCGTTCTCACTGCAGCATGGCGGACCATACGCCGTGAAGGTAGGGTTCTCCAAGGATGATGTCTCCCTGAATACCCTCATATCCTACCAGGACCCGACTCGCCTGGAGTTTTCAGATACCCTCGTACGCTTCTCCGATTACCAGTACGCCGTTCCCTTCACCCTTTTTCTCCCTGAGCTGCGGGCGATTTCACATCCGGAAGCGGATCTCGCCTTTTCACTGGCCTACCATGAAGGGACCATGGACCTCATTACCTCATGGAGCAGCCTGCCTCTCCCGCTGGATGCGGGCATGTTCAGCAATACGGTGTCATCCGGCTCAGCGGCAGCAGCGGTACAGTCCCTGGAGCAGTGGAGCTTCTCCCTTGAGCGTATGGACATCCAGGGGATTGCCCTGGGTGATCAGCAGGCGGATGTTTCCTTCCGTGCCAGGGGAAACCAGCAGCACATTACCATAGAGGATATTACCTACGCAGACGGAACCGGTCTGCTGTCGGGTGACGGCTCGGTTATTATTGATCTCCATGAACGATCGATGCGCAGGGCA
The DNA here is from genome assembly GCA_007128345.1 of Spirochaetia bacterium. Classification (GTDB taxonomy): domain Bacteria; phylum Spirochaetota; class Spirochaetia; order PWKH01; family PWKH01; genus SKXS01. The sequence goes on along the minus strand of SKXS01000120.1, from coordinate 1,170 downwards.
TCTCTGGTTCTGAGCGATGCAGTCGAGACCTATACGCTTTCAGTCGATAACTATGACGGTTACTACTATGGTGAGGTGACGATAGATCAAGGCAGGACTGAACGCATTCCTCTGCCCATAGGAAGCGGATTCTACCAAGGCTCTATTGAGTTCTTCGGTCCCCTGGATGCACTGACGGTTACCGCTGACCTGGATATGCCTGAAGTCTCCTCCGGTGAACGGGTTTACTCCCTCTCGCTTACAGCGGGAATGGACAGTACGGGCATCACCATAGAGCAGGGAACATTCCGCCGTGAGGATTTTCTGCTTGATCACTTAGAAGCTGGGTTTAACTTTGCTGATGGTGCACTCCACGCAACCGCCCGGGTGGTCATGGAGACCCTGACTGAACCGCTGGTGGACGCAGTAGTATCTGCAGACGGCATCCTGGGCTCTGTTGACTCTCCCTTCGATCTCTTTGATATCCAAGGAATGCTCAGACGCAGCGACATCACTCTCACAGCAAAGCAGATACGCATCTACGGGAATGAAGTTGCCGACATTTCGCCGCTTACGCTATCTATGGACAACGGTGACTACACCATACGCTCAACGCGTGATGACAAGCTCTTCATCTCCATCAATCCCGTTGAAAAGCGATTTGCTGTGTCTGCGGGTGACCAGTTTCCCATACAGACCAATGCGTCAGGTATGTGGGAATCCGACGGCACCTTCACGATCTTCCTGGACGATCTGGTGCTGGACCTTACTGCGCTCAATGCATTGGAACAGGACCAAATATGGTTTGAGGAGGGTATCGTGACGGGATACCTCACCATTACGGGAACCATGCGCGACCCTGATTTTTACGGCGAGCTTACCACCGATGAGGTTATTGTCCGCAATCCCTTCGTGAAGAAGCCCATGCGTACGGCGAACATACATATGACCGTGCACGGCAAGGAGATGACCTTTGCGAAGTTCAACACCTACGTCGGTACGGTTCCCATTGTTACCCGCATGCATTTCTACCTCTTCCAATGGGTGCCTCAGTACCTTTCCATCGAGTTCACCGCACCTCAGCAGGCTTTTGTTCCCTCTTCGTATACATTTGAAGCCATGCAGCTCTCCTATGACGCCATGCTTACGGGTAATCTTAAAGTAGAGATTGAACAGGGCACCGTGACGGTG
>SKXS01000274.1 GCA_007128345.1 Spirochaetia bacterium | reverse complement strand
CTTTGACCATATGTTCCCCGAAGCAGCCCGCACCCTGGCGCTCAAGGGCGCTGAGGTGATCTGCCATCCCTCAAACCTCGTACTTCCTGAATATGCCCAGCTTACCAGCAGGGTACGCGCTCTGGAGAACCGGGTCTTCTGGGTGCTCGCCAACCGGACAGGCAGTGAGAAATCCGCAGGCCTGCATCTGAAATTTACCGGCTGCAGTCAGGTGGTGGGAAGCACAGGGAAGGTGCTTATCGACTCGGGATCGGATGAGCACGGATGGGCGATCGCTGACGTTGACCCAAAGAATGCCCAGGATAAATACGTCACCCAGTTTAACGACGTCCTCGCAGACCGCAGGGCTGACTGGTACGATCTCTAGCAAGGAGCACCTCCTATGGATGCAAGCAAGCCAAACGGGGACATCTTCAGCCGCATCAGATCAAGTTACGACTCATTGAGCGCAACAAACAAGAAGATCGCCGATTACGTCTCCTCAAGCTATGACGAGGTGGTATTTTTATCAGCATCCGATCTGGCCCAGCAGCTGAAGACCAGCGAAGCGGCAGTGGTCAGGTTCTCCCAGGCCCTCGGATACACGGGGTTTCCAGACCTCAAGCGGGAACTGGTGAGCTACTACCGGGAGCAGACCACCCCTGCACGGAAGGTAATGCGCTATCTGGACAATCTTACTCCGGACGGGTCCTTCTACCAGTCGCTGGTGCAGCGTGAGATGGAGTACCTCAAGGATTCCATCCATACCATAAGCATAGAGGTACTGTGGAAGGCTGTGGACGCCCTGTGCAGCGCATCCCACCGGTACGTCTACTCCACCGGGGTCAACATGGGCCTCGGCCACTACCTCACCTACCGGCTCAACCGCTTCCGCTTAAAGACCAGTAGTGAAAGCTATTCAGGTAAGGAGGTATTTGAGAAGATGCCCCAGTTCACCTCCAATGATGTGATTGTCAACTACGGGTTCTACCAGCCCAACCGAGAACATACGGTGCTGATGCGCTACCTCCGCGACCGGGGCATCCCCAACATCCTCATTACCGATTCAGCGGTTCCCCCCATGGTGCAGGATGCCGATCTGGTCCTCTACGCGAGGCGGGGTCCCTTCGGAGTCTTCCACTCCCTGCTGGTCCCCATGGCGGTGACCAATGCGCTCATTATCGGGGTTGCAGAACGGCTCGGTGATGAAGCCCTTGCCTCCCTGCAGACCTTAAGCGAATTGCGCAAGACCTATACCTTTGACCAGCGCATACCTTTCGATTCATGAAGAAATTATATTTTTTCATAAGCAGACCATTTTTTTTTAGTTGACACTGAATGAAAAACATTTTAAAATTTTACTTGCAATAATGAAATTATATTTACATTCATTCTTGCAGGAGGTAATGTAATGAATAGAAAATGTTTGTTTATTTGTGCGGTACTGCTGCTTGCAGCGCCATGGCTTATCTTCTCGGCGGGATCACGGGAGGAAGCCCCTGCTGTGACGACCATCGATGATATGGAATACTCCTACGAGAAGCTCGTAGAGCTTGCCCAGGCTGAAGGAGAGTTGACGGTCTACGACACCTCGAGCAGAATTGAGCCCATAGGTGCCGCGTTTGCTGAAAAGTACGGTATTACCGTGCGGGCGACCAAGATGGGCAACCCTGAGCAGATTGAACGGGTGAAGCGTGAAGTTGATGCTGGCAACATCCAGGTTGACGTCATCGGCATCAGCGATGCCCCCACTATTGTCAATGATCTCATCCCCCAGGGATACGTGATCAACTGGGTGCCCGCTGACCTGGCCGACGTGATCCCTGAAGAACTGCAGTTCCCCCTCACCTACCGCTTCGGCCAGCGTGTATTCGGATATAACTTTGAGAGCTATCCCTCAAGTCCCGTGACCAACGTCTGGCAGCTCACAGAAGCTGAATGGAAAGGCCGGGTCTTCCTCAGAGATCCCTCCACAACTCCGGCAAACTTGAGCTTGTTCGTCACCCTGACCAAGCCTTCATACGCGGCGATGCTCGCGCAGACCTACCAGGATTACTACGGAAGGCCCATCCAGCTTACCGAAGAGAATGCAGGCTGGGAGTTTGTGGTGCGTTTTTTCAAGAATGATCCTGTAGTGCTCCGCAGCGACGGCGACGTCGGCGATGCAGTGGGAGCCCCCGGACAGACCGATGCGCCCATAGGGTTCTATACGTATGCCAAGCAGCGCGACAATGACATTGGACTGCGCCTAGCCACCGCGTTCGAGATGCAGCCCTTTATCGGCTATGCGTCGGGAACCCACGTAGCAGTAGTCAACGGCAGCCCCAACCCGAATGCTGCACGGCTTTTCGTGCGCTACCTGCTTACCGAAGAAGGGGTTGCTCCCTTTATGGGTGATATCGGCGTATACGCGCCCAATCCCGCAGTGCCTGTCCATCCTGACGATGATCTGGGCAGCTGGGACGCGTGGAGGCAGTACCTGGTGGTCCTTGATGATGAGCTTACCTGGGAAAGAAGCCAGGATGTGCTTGATCTGTGGTTTATCCATGCGGGACGCTGATCTGTTAGTGAATTCTTAAGGAACGACAACCATGATGAATCCTGATGACCGGAGCCTTACCGCATTGGTAAGGCGCCGGCTGTATAGACTGCGCCATGACCCGACGCCCTTCATCGCTTTTCTCCTTGTAGCGGCCCTCACCTACCTGGTGCTGGGCCCGCTTCTGGCACTGCTCTCCGAAGGGTTCCGGGTCCAGTTCCGTGATATCTCGCGCATCGGAGAACCCAAGGGATCTCTGACGTTCTACTATCTCCAGCGGGTCTTCACCTCCCCGGTAAGCGAGTCTCTCTTCTGGCTCCCCCTGCAGCGGACGCTGGTTATGTCGTTGGTCACCCTTGTCGGCTCAGTTCTGCTGGGGTTCATCCTCGCATGGATCCTGGTGCGCACTGACTGCCCCGCTTCGGGGTTCTTTACCAAGATGATGATTCTCCCCTACATCGCCCCTTCATGGACCTTTGCGCTTGCCTGGCTCACCCTGTTCAAGAACCGCCGCATTGCAGGTCCCATGGGGATCATGGAGACATTGGGGTACGCGCCGCCTGACTGGGTGGCCTACGGGTTCTTTCCTATCACCGTCACCCTGCTGTTCAGCCTCTTCCCCCTGTCGTTTTTGCTCTTCGGCAGCTCCCTCCAGTCCGTTGACGTGCAGCTCGAGGAGTCGGCCCGCATGGTGGGAGCACGCAAGGAGGTGATCCTGAGGAAGATCGTCCTGCCCATGCTGCTGCCAGCTCTCATGTCATCCGGGCTGCTGATCATCTCCAGGACCATTGGTTCCTTCGGCACACCCTATCTGCTGGGCTCTCCCGTCCGCTATACGCTGCTCTCAACCGCACTCTATGGAGCGGTGCAGCGTGGCGAGCAGGGAATCGCCAGCATCCTGACCATGGTGATTGTCCTCATCGGAGTCGCCGTGGTCAGCATAGACATCTACTTCGTGAAGGAAGCGAAGCGTTTCGTCACTGTATCGGGCAAGGGCTCTTTTCAGAACCGGCAGAAGCTCGGCATCCTGAAAGTGCCCGCCGTGCTGTTCCTCATCATTGTACTCATGGTCTCCATCGTCCTGCCCATCGCGACGCTGCTGATCTCCACGATCTCCTACAGGATGGGTATATTCACCCTGGACAACTTCACCCTGGACTACTGGATTGCTCCGTCCATCTCCCAGCTGGCGGGCATCTCCGGAATCCTGCGCAATCCTGATGTGATCAGGTCGGCGTGGAACAGCGTGCGCATCGTATCGGTGGTGTCGCTGTTCGCGGGGGGCATCGGCACATTCATCGGCTACGTGTCGGTGCGCTACTCGGGGTCCAAGATTGCGGGCTACCTCAAGCAGCTCTCGTTTCTCCCCTATATCATCCCCACCATCGGGTTCGGCGCAGCCTACCTCACCCTCTTTGCGGTAAGGCGGGGTCCGATCCCGAGCCTCTACGGCACCATGTTTCTCATCATCCTGGCCATGTCCATCAAGTACCTGCCCTTTGCCGCCCGCGCGGGGACCGCGGCGATGATGCAGCTGGGCACCGAGCCCGAAGAGGCCGCCATGATATGCGGCGCGCCCTGGAGGGAGCGGTTCTTCAAGATCGTCGTCCCCATTCTCAAGAAGACACTGATCACCGGGATCATCCTTCCCTTCATCTCCGGGATGAAGGAGCTGACCCTCGTCATATTCCTTGCGACACCGGGAATCGAGCTTATGACCACCCAGGTGCTGCGGTACATCGACTACGGCTACACCCAGCTGGCCAACGCGGTCACCGTGGTGATCATCTTTGTTATCATGATCCTCACCCTGCTGCTCCAGAAAGTGACCGGCAGCGGCATTACCAGCGGACTGAGAGGAAACTGACCATGGCTGAAATACATATTCGAAACTTAGTAAAGAAATTCCAGGGGAACGTCACCGCAGTTGACTCCCTGTCTATTTCCATAGACGACGGCGAGTTCGTCAGCTTCCTCGGCCCTTCCGGCTGCGGGAAGACCACCACATTGCGTATGCTCGCGGGGCTGGAGGATCCCACCTCCGGGGAGATCCTCCTGGATGACCAGGTGCTCTTCTCCTCATCATCGGGACGCTACGTGCCGCCTGAGAAGCGGGGCATGGGACTGGTGTTCCAGAGCTATGCGCTGTGGCCCCATATGACGGTGTGGGACAATATCCGCTTCGGTCTCACCCAGCAGAAGGTCCCCAAGGATGAGCAGAACGAACGTATCGCCTCGGTGATCAAGCTGCTGCAGATCCAGGGCCTGGAGAAGCGCTACTCATTCCAGATCTCCGGAGGACAGCAGCAGCGCGTCGCACTTGCGCGGATGCTTGCCCTGCGTCCCAAGATACTGCTGCTGGATGAACCGCTGTCCAACCTTGATGCCCAGCTGCGCATCGAGATGCGCTCGGAGCTCAAGCGCCTCCATGAGCGCCTGAGCAACACCACCGTTTTTGTCACCCATGACCAGCTGGAGGCCATGACCCTCTCCACCCGCATCGCCGTCATGCGGGACGGCAAGCTCCAGCAGTACGGCACCCCCATGGAGATCTACCGCGAGCCTGCCAACCTGTTTGTCGCCAAGTTCGTGGGAAGCCCGCCGGTGAACATCATTACCCGTGAACTCTCACCCAAGCACTTTGACTCCGCGCTGAAATTCCTGGGCAAACGGGGCGAAGGTGCCGAGAAGATTGCCTTCCGCCCGGAAGCCATGATGATCAATCCTTCAGCTGCTGCACAGGAATCCAGATGGCAGATGAAGGGGACCGTTGCTGCGGTGCTCCCCACCGGCCCTGAATGGATACTGCAGATTGAATCTGAACAGGTGCTGCTGTTCGCACGGATGGAGACTGAACCGAAGTTTGCCGCGGGAGATCACTGCACAATTACTCTGGACACCCCAGCTTTTCTCATCTTTGACGCAGAGGACAACCGGATTACCTAGGGAAAGCTGCAGGGATTGGGCTGTTTCCAGCTCATACGGAAACAGCTCAGAATTCCATTGACATATGAGTGTAAGTTTTATATACTTTTTCTATTATTATGAAATTATTTTTTCATATAACTAGGATGACCTATGCACGCTGACCTGATGCGCCTAATGTATGCGTATGCCATGGAAGCTGGAGCAATCTCGCTCGAGGAGATGGAGAACGCCTCCGGCAGGCTCAAGGCGGATGAAAGCTTCGTGACCCATGTGGATTTGAAGCTCTCCGAGCTTGCCGTATCCATGTTCTCATCATGCATACCACCGGGCTGCATCATCACCGAAGAGCACCTGGAGCACTACCTTACGCTCCCCGACGATCCCCCTGCTGAGACCGATGAGATCCTCGTGGTGGTCGATCCCCTGGACGGGACCCGCAACTATGTGCATTCCATTCCCCTCTACGGGATATCTGTCGGGGTGCTGAAGAACCGCAGGCCATGGCTGGGCCTGGTGGCTTTTCCCGGCATAGACGAGATCATCACATGCGACGGCGAGGCGACCTACTTCATCACCGGTACCTACCGGGGGAAGCCGCAGAAGAAGCGGGTGAACTCCGCCCCCTACGAAATCACGAAGAACTCCATCCTTCTGGGCTGCACGGGATTTCTGCGGGACCATGAATGGGACTACAACTCAGGCCAGATCGTGCAGACGGGATGCGCGTCCATGAATCTCTGCTGGACCGCCGTCGGGCGGGCTGCCGCGACAGTCTTCGGTAACCGCCTGTGGGACATCGCGGGGAGCTGGCCCATTCTGCTGAACACAGGGTTCGTCATCAAGGGGCTGGAAAGCGGCAGGGACCTCACGGAGTTCTCCCGGGATTTATGTGACCCCGTATCCCACAATCTCCGTGAGCTTCATCTGGTCTGCAGGCCCGAACACTACGGAGTAATCACCGCGTCATCAGCCCCCAGGAGCAGTTGAAGCCCCGCACATAGGGCAAACAATCAATTGATTAATCCCCTGTTTTTCTGGTAAGATGTTCTGCTATGCCGGATCAAACCTTGCCGCTGATCGTCCAGAGCGACAGAACCCTGCTTTTGGAAGTACATGGAGAGCACTATGTGCATGCCCGGGACGACATCGCCCCCTTTGCGGAGCTGGTGAAGTCGCCGGAGCATATCCATTCCTACATCGTGAGTCCCCTCTCGCTCTGGAACGCTGCGGCCATGGGCATGGGAGCCGATGAAGTCATCGCACGCATGATGAAATGGTCGAAGTACCCCGTACCCGATTCAATGATCACCTTTATCAGGGATTTCTGCGCCCGTTACGGATCGGTGAAGCTGCTTGCAGGTGACACGCCCGGTACGCTTAAACTCACCTGCACAGATGAGCGGATCTTCCAGGAACTCACGCACCATACCCACCTGAAGAAGATCATGCAGGTTTCGGGCGACCGCACCTTTACCCTTGCGCTCCTTGAACGAGGCACGGTAAAGGTGCATCTCATCAAGCTGGGCTACCCCGTGGAGGACCTCGTGCCCCTCCGTGAGGGAGCACCGCTTTCTTTCAGCCTGAGGAAGACGGCCTTAAGCGGCCGCCCCTTCTCCCTGCGGAACTACCAGCGGGAGGCCATGGAGGCCTTCCTCGGATCGCACCCCCGTACCCTTGGCCTCGGGTACGGAACCGTGGTGATGCCCTGCGGATCCGGTAAGACGGTCATCGCCATCGCTGCGATACACGCCCTGCAGACAGAAACCCTCGTGATATCAACGAATACGGCGGCGGTCCATCAGTGGATCGACGAGCTTCTGGATAAGACCACCCTCTCGGAGGAAGATATCGGGGAGTACACAGGAGGGAAAAAGGAGATCAGGCCGGTGACGGTATGCACCTACCAGGTGCTCACCTGGAGAAGCGACAAGCTCTCCGATTTTCCCCATTTCTCCCTCTTCACGAAAAAGCGGTGGGGGCTCATCGTCTATGACGAGGTTCACCTCCTTCCTGCCCCGGTTTTCAGGATCACCGCGGAGATACAGGCTACCAGGAGGCTGGGCATGACCGCCACTTTGGTGCGGGAGGACAAGCGGGAGGACGAGGTCTTCAGCCTCATCGGTCCCAAACGATACGATGTACCATGGAAGGAGCTTGAGCAGAAGGGGTGGATCGCCTCGGCGGTCTGCACGGAGATCCGCATTCCCCTGCCTGAGAAGCTGGAGCTCTCCTATGCCGTTGCGCCCAAGCGGCAGAAGTTCCGCATCGCCAGTGAGAATCCCCTGAAGATACGGGTTGCGCAGGAGATCATTGAGAACAGCCCCGAAGACCAGATTCTCGTCATCGGGCAGTACATCAGCCAGCTGCACCGCATCGCGGAGGCGCTTCATGCCCCTATCATCACCGGCAGCCTGGCAAACAGCAAGCGGGAGGAGCTCTACCGGCAGTTCAAAGCGGGCGAGATCAAGCTCCTGGTGGTCTCCAAGGTTGCCAACTTCGCCATCGATCTCCCCGACGCATCCCTGGCCATCCAGATATCGGGCACCTTCGGCAGCAGGCAGGAGGAGGCCCAGCGGCTGGGGAGGATTCTTCGTCCTAAGGAACGTAATGCCCGGTTCTACAATATCGTCACCCGTTACTCAACTGAGGAAGATTTCGCGGCAAACCGGCAGCGGTTCTTAGCGGAACAGGGGTACACCTATCACCTGGAGGTCTGGGATGAGCTTGCCCCGTGAGGAATTCTTCAGCTACATCACCGGCCTGGGCGACGACCAGGTGCGCTACCTCTACAGCATCTACATAGGCGAGGTGCCCACGCCCTTCCACAAACCGAAGCTTACCCGGCAGCTCGTGCACTTCTTCAAAAAGGAAGAGACGGTGCAGGCCATTGCCCGCCTGCTTGATGAAGAGGACCTCACCGTCCTTGCCGCAGCGGGCGCTTCAAAGCCCACATTCTCCCGGCTCATGGGACTGCTCTCCCGGCGGGGATTCTCACCCTACTCGCTCCAGCTCAAGCTCATCAACCTGGAACATCGGCTGTGCATCTACTGCATCGAGGATGACGAACCACGCTTCTCGGTCAACCCGATGCTCGCCGATCTCCTGGGAAGCCGTATCCACCCGTCGCTTCTGGCTCCGGGCGTGCCGTATGAGGGAGTTCGCAGACCCTTCTGGCTCACTCCCCAGTTGCTTGCCTGCTGGTTAACGCTCATCCACCAACACGGGAGGGACTTTACCGTTACGGGTGAGGCTAAAAAACATCGCCTGGGAGAGATAACGCGCATATTTCCCTCGATTCCCCTGCCGGCACAGACTGCTTCCGAGGCCTTCGGTGTAGTCGCCCGGTCCCTCCAGTGCTGTAAGCCTAAGCAGGACCAGCCGGCAGTCTCATTCAGCAACGGTGAAACCATCTTCAGCTCTCCCGCGCAGACGCTTGTGCTCACAACAGCAGCACTGCTGGGCCTGCCTCCGCATTACAGCAGCTTTAACACCCAATGGCCGAAGGAGGTGCTCCGGCTCTTCAGGCTCACCTCCCGGCGCGCCTATACCCCGGATGAACTGGAGACCCTCGCATGTCTATCAGTTTCTGCATCTGATGACCCCAAAGGCCTGGCTGCATCACTGATTGCCTACGGTGTCTATCATGATGCTGGAGACGGCAGGTTTGTGCTCTCTTCAATGGATCCTGAGGAGACGGGCGGACTACCGATACGCATGAGTTCTGACTTCTCCATACATATTGATGCGCGCACGCCCGTTTCCCGCTGGCTGGTGCTCTGCAGGTTCTGCAGGATCCGCAAGGCGGATACCATGATCATCATGGAGATGAACAGGGAGACGG